>JARPAQ010000168.1 GCA_029460375.1 Nitrososphaerota archaeon
ACGTGTTGATTGATATCCCGTTCGATATGGCAAGCCTATACCTGTTCCTGAACGCGTTCGCTCTATTATTCTCAGTTCTCAACGTGGTGGGAAATGCTCCCATATTCCTTACACTCACCGGCACTATGAAAGAAGATAGGCGAAGGATAGCTACCTACTCCGTTATTATTGCTCTGATAATTCTGCTCATCTTCGCATATATAGGCCTCACAGTATTTCAATTCCTAGGTATAACCATCAACGACTTCAAGATAGCAGGCGGGATAATTCTATTCATCGTAGCCTTCCAACACCTCATGGGAAAGTTCGCAGGCGTAACAAAACCAGATGCGGAGGAGATCGCAGCGTTCCCTTTAGCTACCCCTCTACTCGCGGGACCTGGCGCTATATCGACGGTCATAATAATATCTTCTCCACCCTACAACTACCTTCTTGCCACCGCCGCGATTCTTTTAAACTGCCTGATAGCTTGGGTGGCTCTCCTAAGAAGTGAGCTGATTTACCAATTCCTTGGGAGCAGCGGAACCAAGGTTCTGACAAGAATCATGGGGTTACTTATAGCCGCGATAGCTATATCATTCATTCGAGAAGGAATAGAAGCTATTGTCATGGAGATGATAAAGATCTGAATCTCGCTGCAGGTTGGATAGAGGACGAGTCAACAAGCCTTGACTATACTATCAAGTCTCAACCTTGCGGATTCACTAATTAACTTAAAATACCTTCACAATTAAAGGGTCAGTATATGCAGCCAGTTTCTCGACGAGTAAGAACAATATACTCAGTCATAGCATCTTCGAACAGACTTGAAATTCTCCGCATACTGAATACCAAAGGACCGTTGAGCTACTCCGAGCTCAAAACCTTGGCCGGCTTCAAATCCAAGAAAGAGTCCGGAAAGTTTGCATACCATCTCAGAAAACTTGTACGGCAGATGCTCATCGCCCTCAACAGGCAGGAACGAAAGTACACCGTCACAAGCTTGGGGCGGCTCGTTTTGAACATCACCAGACAGATAGAAGAGCAGTCGGTAGTGGAGAGCGGTAAACTCTACGTCAGAACATCAAGGCAGACTATGGAGGAGTTCAACTCAGACAAGATACTCCAATCCCTAGTTAGAGAAGCGGGGATGCCGGTTGAACTCGCCCAGAGGATAACAAGTGAAACCGAGGCGAGGCTCTACAAGTTTCAGACGATATACCTGACTTCTCCCCTCATAAGAGAGATGGTCAACGCACTGTTAGTCGAGCATGGACTTGAGGAATACAGACATAAGCTAACCCGGCTGGGCCTACCTATATACGACATATCCGAACTCGTAAACAACACCGGCAAAGGAGATGGAGATGTAAAAACAGTCCTAGCCAAGACCGCTAACTCTGTCTTCTCCGAATACCTTATGCTTTCACAGCTACCTCGAGATGTAGCTGATGCCCATCTAGCTGGAGAGATACACGTATCGAACGCCGGGAGCTGGGGACTTATGCCCGACACAGTCTTCTTCGACCTCAAAACGTTAAGAAGCAACGGCATCAACTTAGAGGGGAAGCTCACAGCATTTCCTAGGATAGACCCGCCGAAGAAGCTCGACGAATCGCTGAACACACTGGTTATGCTTGCCTCGATACTTAGCAGAGAGGTTTCTACCGAAATCTCTCTAGAGAACTTCACATCTTATCTGGCTGAATACGCACAGGAGAAGACCAAAGAAGAGCTAAGAGACACTATCAGACGAGCTTTCACGCTAATACCCTCCATGACGGATAAAGGATATGGCAAGCCTACCATCTCCTTCCAAGTCGGCAGAAACGCACAATCATCAAAGTATGATGACGCCTTGATCGAACGAGTCTTGGAAGCCACATTGGCCGCCTATGAAGATTATGTGAAGAGTGTCCCTGCACCTACAATAGGATTAGTATTTACAGCTGATTCTGACCTAGATTCGAAGTTGAAGAATATGTTGTCTTCAGCTGTATATTCCGGCGGAAGGATTGGAGTTTCAATGCAGCCGGACATCACCAGATCTTACTCAGGCTTAAGAAGAGACGGGGGTAAAAGGTTTCCAGCGGACGGAGTGGAAGTTCTGCACTCACTCGCCATCAACTTGCCAAGGCTTTCATACGAGTCGAATAAAGATGAAACATACTTCCGAGCTAAACTCACTATGATTATGCAGACATCTATGAACGCGCTTCAAACTCGGAAAAAGATAATCAGCAATATCTCCAATAAGAATCTTCTACCCGCACTGATCGGCAAAACTACGATGGTGTCAGAAGAATACGTGCCTCTTACGGTGAATCTTACAGGGCTCAACGAAGCGGTTACGAGATTGATAGGTGAACGGGCATCAATTTCCGAAAAATGGTCTTTGACAGAAAAGATAGTGGAAACGGCTACGAAAAGCGCCGCTGAAATCGGCGAGAAACTCGATGAAAATGCGCTGGTGGCAGTGATACGGGGAGATTCTGGAGAAAGATTCGCATCTATGGATATCGAGAAGTACGGCAAGTCAGCCGTAGCTGTATCCTCAAATAAGAAATCATACACTCAGACACCCTTGATTACGCCTTCAGATATCTCCAAATCTGACTTTCTGCGAGGTTTGAATAAGGCCTACAGATCACTAAGTGGAGGATTATCTGTAGAGATAGCTGTACCGAGCGGAGGTTCCGTTGAGACGTTGTCAGAAATAATTGGCAAGGCCCAGAAAAACCTAGGATTCTTCAGGTTTTCGTACAACATGGCGATATGCCGTGCGTGTGGAGCGAAGTTCCCTGAGGGAACAGTGAAGTGCGATTCATGCAAGTCCACCTCCATGAAACAATACTCCACGGTTTAGCAAATTTTTTGTAAATATGCTCTGGAAAACTCTACATTTTATATCTTGTCAAATAGATTAAACATCACTGTCTTTGGATGCCGAAATTTATCCTCGGAAATAGGGTGTGAATCGAGTAGAGATTAGTGAGAGTTCGACCCGCATTTTCGACTACATGAGACGGTTAATCGGTCTTTGTTCAAGTCAACTACCGTTAACCTAAAACCGTCTCATTTACCCCATTTTTGAAGACTGTTGAGCCGTCGAACGCCTACTTGCGTCAAGACGGTTAAACCCACTAAGAGAAAAAACCCCGCGGAATACGGTTGGATGGCGCTTATTTGAAGAGGTATTGTGAATGACTCTAGAAGTATCTAAAGTAACAAAGGTGAAGAAGCGTGATGGCAGAATTGTTGAATTTTCGCAGGAAAAGATAGCCGATGCTATCTGGAAGGCCGTCCAGTCTATGGGAGGGAAGGATAGAAGCTTAACTGTACGATTAGCAAGCAGAGTAGTCGAGCTTGTGAATAAGCAGTTTTCTTTATCGAAGATACCGACTGTGGAAGATCTACAGGATATGGTTGAAAAGGTTCTGATGGAGCAGGGGCATTCCAAGACAGCTAAGGCGTACATCCTCCACCGTCAGAAGAGGGCTGAGGTAAGAGAGGAGAAGAAGAGAATTCTGGAGAAGGACGATATTGACGAGGTTGATAAGCAGTTCGACCTGAATGCTTTACGAGTCCTGAAAGCCAGGTACATAAGGAAGGATGGCGCGCGGCTTATAGAGACCCCGAAGCAGCTATTTATGAGGGTCACTGCAAATGTAATTCTACCTGATCTGATATTTGATGAAAGAGTATACAGCCGAGAAGGTGGGCTGGATCCTCAGGCGGATGAAGAGTTCAATTACGTGGAGTACGAGGAGAGGTTCTCTATAGGTGAGTACCGGCTGAATAGGTATCACCTCGAATCTTTGAAGCATCTTTATGACAGAATGAACCTGAACGGGTTTATGAAGGTGAGCTGGAGCAGATTCCTAATATTGCTTCAGAACGGGGAGTTCAACAAGTACGAGAAGGTTGCAGATGAGTTCTTCCATCTGATGGTCTCTAAACAGTTCATGCCGAACACGCCAGTACTAGCCAACTTCGGAAATCCATTAGGAATGGGTTCCGCCTGCTTCGTTATGGAGGTAGAAGATTCTATCGAAAGCATCATGGACACTCTGAAGAAGGCTGCCGTAGTCTTCAAATCTGGTGGAGGGATGGGTTACAACTTCTCGAATCTTAGACCTGAAGGCGATATTGTGAGTTCAACTTCAGGCATAGCGTCGGGACCTATGAGCTTTATGCGGCTCTTCGATATGATGACAGAGGTTATCAAGCAAGGAGGGATTAGACGAGGTGCTAATATGGGCATTATGAACATAAACCATCCTGATATAGAGAAGTTCATAACCGCGAAGAAAGGGAATGCCGCTCTGAAAAACTTCAACATCTCCGTCTTGGTTATGCCTGATTTCTGGGAGTA
>JARPAQ010000027.1 GCA_029460375.1 Nitrososphaerota archaeon
AGGAAGGCTGGAAAGAAGAGGATAGCGAGGATGGTTGACAGCCCCTATCATCCTGAGCAGGAGGCAGTATTCATGCTTAGTGAGATGGGTGTCAGCGACCTAGATGAAGATGCGCCTTCGAAAAGACGTTAGATGCCTAGTGCAGTTTTATGTTATGCTTTTGGCAGATATGCTTGGATTTGTCGCGGGGGCGTCTGATGCAAATAACATGCTTTTTATAAAGTTGCGTAGGGTCGGGGATGAGTGAGCCTCAATGGTGTCTAAATCATCAGCAGCCCTTATCACCGCTCTTCTTCTTTCAACTATTCTAGTCTACCAACCGCCCCTTGTTTCATCTCAGACAGACTACTCTGAAGAAGTCCTAGTGACTATCATAGGAAACTCTGCATACTGGGAGATAAACTTGAAGGGAGGTAATGCTACGATCCCTGAGCTCAACGAAATCGAGAGCGAAGCAAGTGGTGTATCAAGCTATCAGCTGTCAACTATTGATGCATCTAGGTGGTCACCCGAATTCGAACTTTTCTCCAGCGCGGGTTACAACCTGTTAGGATTCGACGCTACCCCTACATCAGGGATTCTTTTGAAGATCAAGTCGAATAGTTTCGAGGCTGCTGAACGGTTTGCGGGCGCGTTGAGTCGGTTTCTGCATCTGAGCTTCGCTAAATACACTTCTTCTGGCGGAGTGTACACATTCTATTCACATATGGAGTTCAGTCTGGTGAAGGGCAAGCTGTGGGACGCTGTGCCAGTCCAGTATGACGGTGTCGCCCGGCTTATCGATAAGGACATTTTCACATTACAAGGTGTGCCTATCTTCAAGGTTTCAGGAGCGAAGGTAGACGATGGGTTTGTACACATAGTGACGATAGCGGGGCTTGAACAGAATGTACTCTCTGTGCAGAACGAGTTCAAACTCGTAAAACTCCTGAGTGACATCAATAATACAAAAGCTTCCTCTGTATCCTCTTCATCCACAGTAACTATAAACACTATAGGCAGCTTTGTAACATACAGCGATGAAGGTGTTGTCAATAACTTCCCTGAAAATAGATCAGCAACCGTAACTGTAACCGTCGAATCTGGAGAAAACTTCCCTGATATATCTCTCGATCTGGCTCAGACTTTCCCCGCAGTGATAGCGACTAGAGATGTAGATAGAGCCGCTCTGAACCAAGGTGATATCGTCACAGTAGGCATACGGGTAAAAAACGCTGCGCCTCTCGGATCCACCCCTGTGGGAAACATTACTGTAAATGAAGACTGGTGGAAAGATATAGAGAAGTTAGAGTTCGTAGACGGTGAAACCAGCAGAAGCCTAGGGCACCTCGCCCCAGGAGTAGAGTTCACGCTAGCCTATCGATTACGGCTCACCTCCTCTGAACAAGGAGAAGTCGTCGCTCCTCCGAGCGACGTAACCTACTCCTATGAAGTTGAAGGTGGCGAGGTTGAGGAGAGTGCGAAGATCAACCCGTTAACATTGGTTCTCAACGATATCCGTCCAGCAATAAGTATCGAAGCGTCCGTTGAAACAGGAGCTCCTCCGATACTTAGCACAACCCCGATCAACCTTACTATAAGAAATAGTGGCAATGGGCATGCGACCAACCTTGAAGTCGAAGGTAATTCTAGGCAGAGTCTTCTATCCGGTGACATTTGGAGGTTGTCTGTGGATATGTCCTCAATGTCTCTTACTGATTTGATATCTTCTCGAGTCTGGTCTGTAACTTGGAATGAAGGGGGAGAAAGAAAAGAAGCTGCATCGAACAGCGTAACACTCCACTATAACATCACAGGAGTGAGAATACCTCAATTCAACGTGGTGAGAAGTATCGTCCACACAGTCAAAGACGGAAAGAATCTGGTGAACGAGACGTTATCTATAAACAACGAAGGCGCCAGCAGCCTAGATCGGGTTGTTCTAAGAGGAGAGCTGCCCAAAGGCTTCCAATTTCTAGACGGTAACTACTCCTTGCAAGGGGATACATTGTCTACCGAGGCTACCAGCATCGAGACCGGTAAAAGCAAAACATACAGTTACTCAGCGATAATATCAGATGCTGATGAGAACTACGTAGTCCAGCCTACAGAGGTCTCAGTTGAAGCCTCAGGATTGAAGATCGTCCGCCTATCAAAGTCGCTGGTGCTTCCCTTGGGTGTCAAAGTCTTGAAGGATTTTGAGACCACTGCCAACTTCATTGGCGCAAATATAACTGTCGACGCGAAAGTTGTCAATAAGGGATCCATACCTATATTCGATGTCAACCTCAATGTTGGAGAAGACACCTTCTTGAAGATGGTGGATGGTGAGGTTGTCCATAGTGCAGAGGAGTTAGGTAAGGGTGAAAGTCTAGGCTCACAAAATAAGGTTATGCTCTTGAGCGCAGGTAGGTTCGAGGTGTTAAAAGCGACCGCATCCTTCACTATAGCAGGATCCTCGGTCTCTCAGTCTTCAGAATCAGTCTTGGTGGACGTATATGAACCAATCACTGCCGAAATGACAATAAGCCCCAGTAGCCCCGTTGAGAATCAGGGGTTCACGCTGGTGCTCACGATTAATAATCCGTCGGTAGCCCCTGTGCAAGACGTAAGGGTGAACGTAAACTTACCGTCGGAAATTCGTGTAGTGGAAGGGTCTTTACAATTAACCGCTGAAGAGCTCGGTGCAAACACATCTGTAACAAGGAGTGCGAGTCTTGTAGTAGGCGCTCCGATGGTGCTCTCTATAGATCCACCTACAGTACAATTCAAATATGGTGAAGACACATTCAGAGGGACATCTAAACCTTTAGACATCTTGATTGAGGATAATATCCCGTTAAGATACGGTGTCCCCTTAATCATCGCCGCTCTGCTGATCTTGGCGACTGCTTTCTTCGCCAGAAGAGCTGTATTCTCTAAGAAGACTCAATAGCTATCTATCAGGCGCTAGTTTTTCTGATAGAGATTGGTGCAGGTATGTTCAGCATCCCGCGCAGAGTATTCTCCAGCTTTGGGGCAGCCGCAGTTTGAATGGTGCGGGCGTCGCCTAAGTTCGCCACGGTACATAGAGTCTTCAAGCTTCTTGCCGGTCTTCTTCTCCCATTCTTCAGTGGGTAACCCATACTTCTGCTGGATGGGGTCTCGGTACCATTCGGGTATGACGTTGAAGGCGCAGAAGGGGATTATTCTCTTATCTGGCGTAAGGTAATGTATGTCACATCGTTTTACACGCTCGATATCTTGATTATACTTGTCTTGAAAGTGCATCATACCTAGGAATAGAGACTTCTTATGGAAGTCGCCTAGCGCGCTGTAGTCATGTCTGACTAGAGCGTTAAAGAGCAGCTTGGCAACTCTCAACTCTTGAGGCTGCTTCTTCTTGTCGATGAAGCTCCCCAGCTTGCTCATCATCTTCGTACCCACCCAGATCTTGCTCGCGCCTTCTTTCAGTTCATCCGACTTTTCTCTAAGATACTCAAACAAGCCCTCTATATCGACAAACGATGATAGGGGTATTAGCCGGTCACCATCCTTGAAGACGTATGTTCCAGCTCCACAGGCAAAGTGTATGGAGAGCTCATACTCCTCCTTCTTCGTCAATCCCTCCACAAAATGAGTGATAGGTACGCAGGAAGGAACCGGAAACCAAGCCGAAGTCGGGATCTCCCCTTCAGTCTGCTCTTCAATCAGCTTCATGCAGTCCGGGATGGTAATCCGAAACTTCATACGCTCCTCCCTCGGCGTCCTTCCGACAAGAGAAACCGGTTGAAAGTTGACCGAACGGATAATGTCAATGTTACGTTGAGCATACCTTATAATCGCACTCAATTCATGATCATTCACGGTTCTTAACACAGTCGGAACAAGCACTATCCCCAGCCCTACAGACCTACAGTTGTCTAAGGCGTAGGGTACCTCCCAATGGTTCTTGGGATTCGTCTTAGCTGTAACTCCATCGAAGCTCAGATAGACGGTGTTAACACCGGCCTCCCTGACTTCTCTGGTGAAGTCGGGATCTGTAGCGAGTTTTATCCCATTAGTGTTCAGCTGGATGTGTTCGATATGCTCCTCTTTTAGTATCTTAATTATATCGACGAGATCTTCCCTCAAGGCAGGTTCTCCCCCCGTTATCTGTATAGCCTTCCCTGGAACAGGCTTCTGAGCCCTCAGTGTCTTGGCCATATCCCTAACCTGATCCAGTGTTGGTTCATAGATATAGCCGCCATCAATCCCCTTCTTAGCGTAAAAGAAGCAGTACCAGCAAGTGAGATCACACCTATTGGTAGCTACAAGGTTCGCCAGAGCTGTATGAGTCAGGTGGTCACCACAAAGCCCACAGTCTTCGGGACAAGCATACTTTTCCTTAGATATCTGGGGGTTCTCTATCCCCCTTCCTTCGTGAGCAAATCTGCTGAACTTTAGATATATTTCGTATGACCCGAAGTATAGATCTTCGAACTCGCCGTGCTGGGGGCATTCTTTACGTATCCAGACCTTCTGCTCTCTCTCAAATATGGCGGCCGGTAGGGTTTGGTTGCATTCTGGGCAGATGCTGTGCGTCATAAGTATTGGAGTTTCTTTACTTTTGGGTTGCTGTACTTGGGTCAAGGCTTATTACCACTGGCGGTTGTAAGTATAGTGTTAGGGTTTAGATTTAACCGTTTCTAAATTGGTCTACAGGTGAAAGGTAGGTGAATAGGGGTTTCCGTGAGTGAGAAGACGTGGAGGGCTCTAAAGGATTTAGGGCTTACGCAGTATGAGATAAAGGCGTATGTAGCGCTGTTGGCTCGGGGTCAGATGCCGGCTAACCTCATAAGCAGAGAGTCTGAAGTGCCCTATTCAAAGATATATGAGGTTCTGGGGAACCTTGAGAAGAAGGGTTGGGTCGAGACGGACCATGATCGCCCAGCCAGATACTACGCCAAGTCTCCGTCTATGGCTTTAGAGACTGTTAAGACAAAGGTTGAGAGCGAAATAAAGAGAAATGAAAACCAAATAGTTAGGGAGCTTCAACCGCTATTCGAGAACAAGGAGACCAGAGAAAGGCCAAGTATCTGGATAGTCCGAGGGGAGTTCAATATTTTGACTAGGATGCGACAGGTACTTTCAGGCTGTGAAAGGGAACTTCTGATAGTCATACCCACGATACTTGACGAAGTTGTAGAACTTCTGACACCGATACTTTCAACTCTGAAGAATAGAGGTGTAAAGATGACTATCATGACGACTAAGGATGTAGATACCAGAGTCCTGAATCGACTAGCCCACCTATCTGAACTTCGAGTGCGAGATCAGATGTTCGGAGGAGGCGTAATTTGTGACGGCAAAGAGGTTATCCTTCTCCTCGGAGAAGAAGAGCAGACCAAATCCACCATAGCCATCAGCTCAGAACACATAGGGTTGGCGAAGCTGGCAAGGAGCTACTTCACATATCTTTGGAACGAAGCTAAACCCTACAGGTAACATCTATCTTTCGCGTTTACCTTCCACAAACTCTAGAAGAGCATGTTTCGCATCGTTGTACGGCATCTGGACCGGCGGGTGTTTGAAGCAGTAAGCTGATACACTCTCCAAGGCGCCAGAAACCCCTCTTTCAAGCGCTATCTTGGTGCCGCGGATTGCGTCTATCATTACACCTGCGCTGTTGTAGGCGTCAATTACATGAAGCTTTATATCTATCGTGAGGGGGATATCTCCAAAGTACCTTCCTTTCAGGTATATGTAGCAGATCTTATCGTTATCCAAGAATCTTACATAGTCACTGGGCCCTATTCGGGTCGGAACCTTGTACGGTGTCATCGCCTTAACCGCGCTGGTCTTGCTCACCCTCTTATCAGCTAAGCGAGACTCCTCCTGCATATTCAGGAAATCCGTATCACCCCCAATATTCAGCTGATATGTCTCATCAACCTTGACACCCCTGTCGACACATAGCTTCACAAGAGTCTTATGAAGAACAGTCGCACCGAGCTGGCTCATAACATCATCACCCGCAACAGGTAACCCAGCCTCCTCAAACCTACTTCGCCAAACTGGATCAGACGCTATAAAGACCGGCATAGCGTTAATGAATGCAACCCCTGCCTTCAGTGCCTGCTCGGCGTAAAACTTGGTAGCATCAGTGCTTCCTACGGGGAGATAACTTAATATGATTTCTGCGCCTGAATCTTGGATAGCCTTGGATACATCTACGGGTTTCTCTCCATCTGTCTTCACGGTTCCGGAGAGGTACTTCCCGACTCCGTCTAGAACAGGCCCCTTCTGAACCTTCAACCCTAAGTTTGGTACATCGGTTATCTTCACTGTGTTGTTCGGCTCCTTGAAGATGGCTTCTGAAAGATCCTTCCCCACCTTTTCTCGGTCTGCATCAAAAGCCGAAACAAACTCGATGTCACCCGGCTCCAGTCCCCCCAGATTATATGCCATAAGTCCAACTGTATCTTCAGCACCATGATCCCTATAGTAATGTACTCCTTGAACAAGCGCTGAAGCACAGTTTCCAACGCCGACTATCGAAACTTTGATTTTTCCCATACCTATACTCAAACCTCCCCCTAGTCGAGGTGATAAAAAAGATTTCTTAACTGGTTGTTCTTTAATTACGTGACCTCCATGGTGGGTACGGCGCACATGAATTACCTGACTGTACTGATCGAACTGTTCGATGCAGCTGAACGTGTTGCTGAACAGCTACGGTTAAGCGGCGAGGCTGCTCAGCCTCTCACTAGAGGATCATTTGGTGATCTCACATACCGAATAGACAAGGAAGTGGAGACCGCTATCATTAAAGTTGTAAAGAAGCATCTTCCAGACTCACTTATCATAAGTGAAGAGGCGGGATTAATAGGTGACATAAACGGCTCCCCGCTTGTCCGAATAGACCCCGTGGATGGAAGTACCAACGCCTCTCATTCCGTACCCCTCTACTCATCAGCAGTAACAATAGTGGACGGATACAGGTTCAGAGACGTAGCAGCCGCAGGAGTAGTAGATATTGTTCACGGCGACCGCATCATCTCCAGCGAAAGGGGGAAGGTGACTATCAACGGGCGTCCAGCACACCCGTCCTCAGCGAAGTCGTTAGATCGTGCCTATGTCAACCTGAACATAAAAGCTGGAGATATAGGTGGAACTGGGGAGTGGTTAATGTCTCTGCTTAGGAAAATAAGGTATCCCCGCTTTTTCGGCTCAGCGGCCCTAGAGACGGCGTATGTAGCCGCCGGTATTTCAAACGCCTATATCCAGCTCGCCCCAAATTTAAGAACATTTGACTGTATTGGTGCACTACATCTAGTGAAAGAGGCTGGCGGCTGGATTGAATGCCTGAACACTAATTTAGACAGTGTTGATCTTCGTAAGCCTGAAAGGTTCGCCTATGTAGCAGCTTGTGACGCCGCTATGGGCAAGTTGATAATGTCTACAAAGGTTTAGCTGTTTCCAGACTGCCAACTAGTCTCATGGGATATAATTAAAAGTAATGCCTGTATTAACTTGGCGCACAGAGCTGGATAGCTGGATGATAGAAGAAAGGTCAGCAGGTGCAGTTGTCTTCAACGATGAAGACGGATCTACTCGATATCTCTTACTTAATTATCCAGCTGGTCATTGGGATTTTCCGAAGGGGAATATAGAGAAGGGAGAAGAGCCTTTAGCTACAGTGAAGCGTGAAATCTCAGAGGAGACTGGGATAAAGAAGATCGAGATACTCCCGGGCTTCAGTAAGAACATAGAATATTATTATCGCAGAAACGTCGGGCTGGTTCACAAGCAGGTGCTTTACCTTTTAGCCAGAACAAAGACTAGAAACGTAACTCTATCGCATGAACATAATAATTATGCTTGGCTAGAACTTGAAAAGGCTGTAAGCACGGTCACATACAGAAACTCAAAGACTATTCTGCGGGAAGCCTCTAGGTTTCTTGATGAGGGGCCCATACATCGCTACGAATTCGCTCCGTAGTGGCTGCAGGATTATCCGAATATAATATTGTTCGACCAACGATAAGGAAGTCCGCGCCTGCCTGAACAGCCTCAATATGAGAACCACCTTGGACACCTACACCGGGGCAGAATATAGGGCGGCTACCTTTCAACCGTTCTGCTACATACGATATGATACTGGGCTTCGTAGCGCCCACTACCACACCGTCAGCCTCCCATTTCACAGCCCGTTCTAAAAACACTTCATGAAGTCTGAGTCTGTTTCCATTTTCATCTAGGACAGTCAAGCCGTAGCCGTCTTCCGCCCCCTTATGACTCATATAGACTAGAAATATCACTCCCCTTCCATCACTATGCGCCTGATCTATCAGGGGTGCCAGCCCTTCTTCGAAACCTACTATGGGGTTAGCGATTACAGCGTCGAACCCTGCGCTCCACAGGTAGTTTCCTGCTGTTAGGTTGGTTGACGATATGTCGTTCAGCTTCATGTCTGCTATGGCTTGTAGCCCTGTTTCGTGAGCTGTTTTGACTATTCGTTTCACACTTTCTAGGTTTAGAGGGAGGAGGAGGTGGTAGTTTATCTTGACCGCTGCTAGATTCCCCCCTAATTCTTCGATAATCTTCCTAGACTTAGCTTCAAGTTTCTCCGGGTCTTTATCGGTGTAATCCAGCGCCAAAACTATACGGCTGGATTGATCTTTGGCCCTCTGCCGTATTCTCTTCAGGAAATCGTTAGTCATCTATATGTCGACCATAGGGTGTGTTTCGACTAACCTGATTATCTTCCCGTATGCATATCCATGTTCGTCTATCCGGTTTGTAAGTTCGGTCTTCTCAGGGTTGACGCTGGAGTACTTTACGAAGCTGTAGTCGGGTCTGTTGTTCAGGGTTATATGAAAGAAGATAGCGGCTTCATCCGCTTCGTCCAGTCTCGTGAAGGCTCCGAGTATCCATCTGTTCCCCTTTGGGAATGCGAAGAGCGGTAGGGGTGATTCTTCGAACATAATCTTGAAGAGGGCTACTTTACATAGGTTCGCTAGGTCTGCTACCTGCATAGTCCAGTACTTATTCCGTTTTAATCCCTTTTCAAAGAATCCCTCCTCAAATATCTTAGGCATCTTTTCTACAGAGATTATAGGCGCATATGCGTTCACAGAGTCTCTTGTCGAGCCACTCAACTTAACCTCCTCTTTTCCAACTGCAGTCCTATATCCAAGGAAGTCGCCTTTGTCCTTGTTCTTCACATAATAGAAAACAGGTGTTCCTCTGAACAGGTCAAGTTGAACAGCCAGTATGACTTCATTCTTCACGGTGAAACGAAACATAGGTAGGGCAACCCTCTCCAATGCGCAAGTCAGCCTCGCAAGATCATTGACGCTCCCAACCTCTACGTAGCAGGGGGGCTTGAGTTTCTTGTCACTCGCCGACATAGCCGCATTTGAGGTGGGGTTATTAAATAAGTTAACTAAGGTGTTTTTCTGGTAGTTATATTATCAGTATATTCCAGCTTGTGGCTTGGATTTGTTTATGGTTTTGGTGATTATAGTGTCGAAGTCTGGGTTGGGTTGCGCCTTAAGCCGGCACAAATAGGCTGAAGACAGAGGCATCCACTATGTAGTAATGTTGCATAAATCGTATAGGTGAGGTTCAATCACTTCTCTGCTAGGAATGATGCTTTGTGCTTCAAGAATCTCCTATTCTAGCAGAATCTATTACACCGCACTATGGTTATCACTCAGTCTTTTCTACAATTCGGAACGATACAGATAAGTCTATGGAAAGGTAAGACATGTTAGCGTTTAGAGAGTGATCGGTTTGAACCCGTGGAGAGCACAGAAGGCCAGTAAAACACTGGATGAATCTGTCAAGATACTCGATAAAGTAATTCAGCAGGTATCGGAAGGTAAGAGCGTAGCCGATTTCTCACACGCCATCTGGGAAACTTACAGCAAATTAGAGTACAGCATCCTTATGCTCAAACTCTACTTGGGGATAGAAAGCCCCGGAAAACTTGCCGGAAAGATCAAGATCGAAGAGAAGGAGCTCGACATGCTTGTAAAAGCATCCGACGAGCTCACAGCAGCCCTGAAGAGCAGTGAAATTGAAGACTACCCCAAGGCTTTAGAGTCTGCGAGGCGGGCAAGAAA
>JARPAQ010000169.1 GCA_029460375.1 Nitrososphaerota archaeon
ACCTGAAGTTTGGGTACAGTTTAAGTAACACCTCTACCCAAATTAGGAAGCAAGAATTGAGCGAAAGATCCGATGCTCCCTCGAAACTATTGGTTCTATGTGTAGATAGGGACAACGACATCGGAGAAAAGGCACGAATAAGGACACCCATTATAGGTCGAGAAGAATGTATACATGCAGCGTCACAGCTAGCGCTATCAGATCCAGAAGAAGCTGACGCCAATGCAATATTTGCTGCGGTTAAGGAGTGTGACGATCTTTCTAAACGAGGGCAGAAATGTGAAGTGGCAGTAGTAGCAGGAACATACAACGGAGGGTATGAAGCCGATCGGAAGGTTCGGAAGCAACTGAAAGACTTGACTAGCAAGTTTAATGTGGAAGGAGTAATCTTAGTATCAGACGGCGCAGAGGATGAAATGGTAATTCCAGTCATCCAGAATCTAGTTCCCGTGGTTTCTGTAAAGAGGATGGTGGTAAAACATAGCAAAAGCCTAGAGGAGACTTACGCGGTTCTCGGGAGATACCTAAGGATGCTGGCTTATGATCCGCGATACTCAAGAATCGCACTTGGAGTTCCAGGGATGTTTTTACTGCTCAGCGGGATAGCTATCTTATTTGGTCAGGAGAGGGTTGTTATGCTTTTGGCACTGGGTTTGATCGGTGCTACGCTTCTGATTCGAGGCTTTGATCTAGACAAATGGTTCGAGTCGCTTCCACGTCTAAAACCTTCAGGCTATATCAAACTATTCTCTCTCATTGCGAGCCTTCTCATTGTCGCCACATCGTTTTTCACGGCCTTCGTCACTATGTCTA
Organism: Nitrososphaerota archaeon; assembly: GCA_029460375.1. Taxonomy (GTDB): domain Archaea; phylum Thermoproteota; class Nitrososphaeria; order Nitrososphaerales; family JACPRH01; genus JARPAQ01. The sequence goes on from JARPAQ010000169.1 coordinate 814, forward strand.
ACACTGAAGCTTTTGCGTTGGTTCAGGGGGATGCAAACTTGATATGGAGTTACGGGCCGTTTCTTGCAGGTACCTTCATTCAAGAGGCTCTCAACATACTATGGATAGGATTAGGAGTATATTTTGCCGGAGGTGCGCTGGTAAACTACCTGAAAGGAAGCATAAGGATGATCGGTAACTTTGTTGGAATAGTCATACTGGCTTTACTGTACTTTCCGATGCTTCAGTTTTCTGAGATACTAGTAGGTAGGGGGAGCACAGCCACTTTGATATCTTTTCTCCTGATTGGATTTGCCGTGATCTTCTTAACAGCGACTATCATCTACATTTATATCCAGTCCCGAAGAAGATCTCGATCTCGGTAAAATGAAGATAAGCACCGGATGGAGCATCAGTCCAAAAGTGTTACTTGCATGTTCTATAGACTTTATCAAACATTTGCTACATTAGCATCGACACAATTATAAGCAGAACACCTGAACCTAGAACGAAGCCACCGAATGGGATATATCAGGATCATTAGGAGCATAATATACCGCCCATTTTTAGCTGGAATATATAGAATATACAAAAGCTACCTAGAGCGTCAGATAAGAAAACGCAAGATACCTCAGCATATAGGAATAATCCTAGACGGTAACAGACGTTGGGCGAGCAAGCACAGGTATCCTCGACGACTCGGCCACTGGATAGGAGCTGAAAACGCGGAGGAAGTTCTCGAGTGGTGCCACGACCTTGGAATAAAGGTGATTACGCTCTACGCATTATCCACCGAGAATTTGGAGAGGCCTGGTGAAGAGCTTGATGAACTGCTTGATGTTGTCGAAGAGAAGCTTAGAGACCTGCTTAATGATGAGAGGATCCACCGGTATAAAATAAACGTAAAGTCTCTGGGGAGACCTGAACTTCTACCTTTATCGATAAGGAGTCTCTTAGAAGATCTTGAAGCTGCCACCAAGGAATATACTAACCATTTTCTGAATATAGCCATAGCATATGGCGGTAGGATCGAGATACTTGACGGAGTGCGAGAGATAGCTCAAGAGATATACGCTGGGCGACTGAAGCCAGACGAAGTAGACTTAAAGACGGTGGAAGAGCATCTTTACACAGCGCACCTGCCTAATCCTGAACCAGACTTGATAATACGCACATCTGGTGAGGAGAGAATGAGCGGTTTCCTTCTCTGGCAGGGAGCATACAGCGAACTTGTGGTCTTGGATGTATATTGGCCCGACTTTCGTAAAATCGACCTGATGAGAGCTATTCGGACTTTCCAGAAGAGGTCAAGAAGATACGGTCGATGATCTTGAACGGATAAATATACGCCTCATCTAACAGAAGGATCAGTAAGATGCCTACTACAGTAGTCGTCGGAGGTTTCTTCGGAGATGAAGGCAAGGGGAAGATAGTGTCATACCTAGCTTTGAAGGATAGTGTAGCTGCTACTGTAAGAGGAGGCGTCGGGCCGAACGCTGGTCATACTGTCGTACATGAAGGTAAGCAGTACAAGCTACGTATGCTTCCAAGTGGGATTGTGAACAAGTCTTCTCAGCTTATGATAGGCCCCGGCGTTCTAGTGAACCCAAATGTCCTGCTTGAAGAGATTCAGAGGTATGATGCAGTATCGCAAGTTCTGGTTGATACTCGGTGCGCAGTTATATCGGAGGAGCATATTTCAAGAGATAGCAGAGGATATCTGAAGAATGGTATAGGAACGACCGGGACGGGGACAGGACCGGCGAACTCTGATAGGGTGCTGCGCGTAGGTCGGTTACTTAGGGACGTCAAGGAGGTTTCAGATTTTCTGGGAGATGTTCCGTCGGAGGTTAATAGACTAGTTGATGAAGGCAGGCCTGTCCTAGTTGAAGGGACTCAGGGGACGTTTCTCTCTTTATACTTCGGCACCTATCCATATGTCACCTCGAAAGATGTCTGCGCCTCCGCCATCTGCTCCGACGTGGGGTTGGGGCCCAAGAAGGTTGATGAAGTCTTAGTGGTCTTCAAGGCCTATGTTACCCGAGTGGGTAGCGGCCCGATGGAGGGCGAGTTGGGTGAAGAGGAGGCGGCTAGACGAGGTTGGAAAGAGGTTGGAACCGTAACCGGCAGAGCGAGAAGAGCCGCTCCGTTCGACTTCGAATTGGCGAAGAAGGCGGTTATGCTTAACGGTGCATCGCAGCTGGCTGTTACGAAGCTGGACGTGGTCTTCCCTGAATGTGCGGGCGTAACTGAGTATGGCCGCCTGTCTGTTGAAGCAAGAAGGTTTGTAGAGAAGATCGAAGATGCTACCGGTGTTTCTGTGGCGGTGATAGGAACCGGTGCTGCGGTCTACGATACAGTAGATAGACGTAAAGAGTCTGGTTAGCGAAACTAATATTATCTATGTCTTAAGTCTGCTTTGAGTGTGTTAGGTTTGGTTCAGATAAATCTCGGTAAATTAAAGGATAGAGGCGATGAAATAATAGCTCTGCTGGAGGAGAAGCTTGGAGTATCCCCGGTGCTGGAGGGCGGTAAGATACTTCTGGAGGAGGAAGATAGGCCGGTAAAGATGAAGGACGTGAAGACATACTTGAAAAAGTATCTTCACCGAGAAGGTTTGAGGAAGGATACTAGAATCCTAGTTGATAAGGGCGAAGTGAATCTTGTGGCTATAAAGCGTAAGGAAGAGTAGCGACACTTGCGGATATCTAATCTTAATTAACGTTTCAAAGACTTCACGATAATAAACAACTCTTTTAGCCGACAAGTGCGGACAGACTTGAATCACCAGAATATTCGGAAGAGGAATGAACAACTTTTAACAAAATTAGAGACTTATCATAAGTAGAGCCACTCCGACCGAGACTGGACTTCCAATCTTTCAACTTGGGTCTTTACGGTATCAATATGTGAAAAATTCTTCTGTGTAGGCTTGAGTTTCTTAGTAGTGGTTGAGACGGTTTTCAGGTTGGCCATTTAATCTAGCATCTTATTATTAGTCATTGCTTACTCTTTGCCACGACCCGCCTTCGTTATACCGTATAGTATAAACGTTATTATACTAGATAGTATTATACCATACGGTATAAAATGGAGGAACGATGATGCTTAATCCATTCAAATACGGCAGAGTGGTGAAAGACGAAGATTTTGCAGACAGGGAACAAGAAATAGATAATATTACAAGAGACCTTGAAGCAGGTCAGTCAGTCATTCTTTACTCCCCCAGAAGGTATGGGAAGACATCGTTGA
>JARPAQ010000170.1 GCA_029460375.1 Nitrososphaerota archaeon
AGGGTGAGTTTGTGAAACGAAGGTGAAGTTCGCTGGACTAAAGATGGCGCTACCCTGAAGCTCAGAAATATTGAGATAACGGCCAAGCCCAGTCACTATCTGTACCGTAGCCGTCGCATTATTATCTACTCGAGGAATATATGTGGTGTTAAAGGTGATCATTGTACCAGCATTTCCAGCTATGGTGTATATCCACTCAAAGACAGCTGTCTCGCTATTCGTTAGAGTTGCTATGGAAGATGGTGATGGACCACTCATCTTGGTGACGGTGGCTGTACCATTCCAGATATTCACATCTGGCTCATATGGCTCTATGCCGTAAACAGCGCCAGATCCGGTTTGATTGTTGGTGACGAAGAGGGAGAGGCTTACATCGTGTTCATCGATAACTGTCGGAGGATTGATCGTTAGAGTTAGTCTCAAATTAATATCGAACAGGCGGTAAAGTTTAAAGCTCACGATGTTGCCGAGTTCAGTAACAACGCGTATTGTATAGGTTGTATTCAACTTAACTGTGCCAGAGGTGGAGATGCTGCTGTCTGAGGCACCGCGGCTGATATACACATCTTGTGTAAAATGCAGGTGTTCATTAGGTGTTGCAGTTTCGTTGATGACCCACAGACTGACTATGTGTGCAGTTGATCCCCCTGTGTTGGTAACTGTAACGCTAAGACGGCTGCTCGAATCTATTGTTGCATCTGAGATCTCAATTCTTTCACCCAGCCTCAACGAGTCAAGTTCGTTCATCTCTTGAACCACATTCTGATAGTCTGAAAACTGTAGAATCGACCAGACCATCATGTTGCCTGTCATAAATATGAGTAGAAATATGAATACTATAGTGGCAATTACGTTGCCGATACCACGACGTCTATGGCGCATATGTTTGGTAGTCCTCATAGGTTGTACCCCTTGAAGTTGCAACTACAATATAGTAAATGCCTGCGTTGAAGGATGAGGTTGCGGTTATGTTGCCGTTCTGCTGTACGCCCAAGACCAGTTTCGAGGGAACCTGCAGTGCTGTGTGGTTGGCATATATCTGGTCTATAACTATCTGAACTTTACCTATATTCCTCAGAGAAATGGTTACAGTATTGTTGTCTATGAATCTTACATCCTCTACGACCATCCGTTCCTGTGTCTTATCTATTCGGGCGCGTATTGTGAGACCAAAACTGTTCTGGCTTTCGCTAACCTGACCCAGTCCCCAGAGAAGCACTACTGAGGCAAGACTTGTAGTTACAAGAGTCATCATAACCACGGAGAGTATATAGCTCAGACCTCTCCGCCTATTTCTCCGCGACATAATCTTCACACAAACCACCTCCAACCTGAAACCGTTTTGATCACTTGAACCATTTACTTACACCTTAGATCATACTCGGCTGTATTACGAATGAGAATACCAGTATAGAAAAGATGAGCAGAACCAAGACGTGCTTCAGACCCGCCGCTATCGCCCCGTCACTCATCTTTCCCACTACAAAGCCAGCTACGATTGCTTCGATTATCGACATATGGAAGAACCAGACATAATAGACTTCGGGGTTTATGTTACCCCCGAAGGGTGCTCCAGCCTCTACAACCTGCCGAATCTGGGCGAAGAAGGTTAGAAACAGCACTACCACCACGAAGATATAGACGCCGAAAGAAGCGTAGATTATCATTATATATGGAGACATCTGGCGCCTTCTATCCCGCTCCATGTCTTGAACTTCACGAATATGCGAATATATCGAGTCAAGTATCTCGTATAGATTCCCTCCGGAATGACCCACTTCGCTAAGAAGCGCAACAGTCCGGTATACCAGAGGAGTATTGATTCGCCTAGCCATTTCATCGAGCGCGTCTTTATACGAGTGCCCCCAGCTCATAAGACTCACAGTCCTCTTCAGCTCTTTGGATAACGGGCCATATTCAAGCCTAGATGAATGCTCGATCGCCTTTGTAAACGCCATACCGGTCTTCTGAGAGTCTGCTATGTCACGTATGAACTCCGGAAGATTTCTGTCTACACCCGTCTTCCACCTGCGGTTGAGTAGATCAACTATCGAAGGGGGAATTAGCGCGAGTATAATGGCGGTGACGAACGTATTGTCAAAGGCAGGATGATTTGTATATCCAGGCTCGACAAAGGTTGCAAACATTATGATCGCCAAGCCTACGAAGATTGAGATGCTGTAAGTCATCACCAACATGCGTCTACTTATACTCATAGCCAGCATTAGCCGCTCACTTCGGTGAAATAGAGTCGAGCATGAAGAGTAGCGATAGACCTGCTCCGGGCACCAGTACGTATATTATCATGGGAACTATGGTGCCTGGACTTGTTCCAGATATATCTCCCCCGCCTATTGAGGACATAACAACTAGCATAACTATCATTATGAGGGGAAAAGCCACCAGCACTGACATGTATATCTCAGATATCATAACAAGCGTATCGATGAACTCCTTCATAATTGAACGTCGCATCCTCATAAGGCTTCTAGCCTCTTCCTCTAAGTATTTGGTAAGCACTCCGCCCGACTTTATGGTTGAGATTATTCCCTCGAGGACCCCTGAGAAGATCGAGGATACCTTTCGCATAGCGGCATCTTTCAGGACTGATAACATATCTTCGCCTAGAATCTCCATATCACGATAAATAATCTGGCCTTCACCACCCAACCCCACCCCTTGTTCCTGCTCCAAGAGAGCTATCGTCTTGAATATTCGCTTAGGCGGAACACCGGCGCTTGAAAGTATACTCATAAAACTTAAAGTGAAAGACAGACCTTCTTCGACGGCTCTTCTTCTCTTCCCTGCGACAATGGATGGGTACATGTAAAGTATGCCTAGGGTAAACCCCCCCACAGCGATGCCGCCCCCCAGTCCAGCCAATAACGAACCGGATAGGTGACCAGTAAGTGCATATACTAAGACAAATATGTTCAACCCAGCCGCAAAAAAGATTATCAGAGTCATCAGAAGCATCATGCTTACATACGCCTCAACCGGTAGCAGAAGCCCTGCTCGGCCAAGTACGGCCTTAAGCTCCTTCATTCTGTTGGCTATACCTTTTATGCGCTTTCCGAATAACCTCTGCGAAAATAGGGCAAATTCGAGGATCAATATGCTTCTATTCTGACCTCGTTTAGTAGCCCTTCTGGATCGGAGTAGTAACGGCGGACTATGTCAGTTACCTCCGCATATTTACGGATATTCTTCTTAAGCATCCATTCGAGAACCGTCTTCCGACTTTCGAGTTCTTCTTTAAGTTTCTCTTTGTTATAGCCTCTAGTTTTAGCTATCTTCTCCATAATATAGGATCTACCTGCATATTTGTATGAATCTGTTCCCTGATCGTGACTGAACACCTCGTTCGTAATGAATTCGTTGGTGCGAGCATCCACTCCCAACACCTCAGTCATCGAAGTTATCCTTCGAGCGGGTTTACCGTTGATAGTTAGTCGGGACTGAAGCAGGACATAGTTCACGGAGGGGACAAGCATTCTTGGGATATTCATTGGAGGGGATACTAACCTATTGAAGACAGCTTGAACAGAGTCCGCGTGAACAGAGCTCAGCCCGGCGTGACCCGTTGAAATCGCCTGAAATAGAGTAGAAGCCTCTTCACCTCGAACCTCACCCACTATGATAAAGTCAGGTCTCTGCCTCAATGCCGCCTTAAGTAGATCATAAAGCGAAATCTCCCCTACACCCCCCAGCCCCACTCTAGCTATGGACTGGATCCAGTTTTTGTGGGCCAGATTCACTTCAGGAGTATCTTCGATAGTGACTATCTTTGCTTCAGGTCGGATGAACATTGAAAGGCAGTTTATTGTGGTAGTCTTGCCTGAGGCGGTCCCTCCCGCGAGAAGTATCGAAGATTTATTCTCAAGCGCGAGCCAAACCATAGCTGCCATCTCGCTGTTGAGGGTTTCATATTTCAAAAGATCAATTATACTGAACGGATCCTCCTTGAACTTTCTTATGGTAAAAGTTGAGCCTTTCTTGGTGACTTCTGTACCATATGTCATCTGAATTCTACTTCCATCCGGTAGGGCGGCGTCTATGAGTGGCTGTGCAACGGAGATATGCTTGCCAGAAATATACGTCATACGCAGTATGAATTTGTCCAAAATCTCTTGATCATTAAACATAATGGTTGTAGGGATAGACTCGTAATCTCGGTGCCAGATGTAAATAGGAATCCGGGGTCCGTCACAGCTTATATCCTCTATCAAAGAATCCTTCATCAGAGGATCTATTATACCGTATCCCAAGAGATCCCGGTTCAAATAGTACATAACCTTGTCAAATGTACTCTTAGCCATCTTTACATCGAAGCGTTTCACTATCTCGATGACTTTCTTCTTGAGGTAGGCAATAGTATTGTGCGACTTCTCTAAGGTTCTTACATCTACTTCAAGGGCTATCTTCAACAGCTCTTTCACTCTTTTGAGGAGTTCTTTTTCCTTCGGAATTAAAACAGGCTCAATCACAACGTACCGCATAGTTCCACCTTCTGGATCTTGGATAATGCCCACATAGACATATGGCTCAAAGACGGGGTAAGTCTCTGTAAAAGTGGTTGTATCTAGGAGAGACGCGGTATCCGTAATTGGTGCCTCTTTCTGGCTCGGCGGTTTCTTCTCTTTCTTTCGCCTCAAGAAGCCCAAGGTATACCCGATCCTTCCCACAGGGCAATTTGCCATAGTTGCTTATAATACTTGGGGAAATCAATTCTAGATAGTTGCTCATCATAACTAGGGAAAGTGTTATAGAAGTACAGATCCTAAAGTACGTATTATATGGTGAAATTCTGCAGTTTACTTGCAGCGGCATTCTTCATTGCGCTTCTCTCCCTCGGTTTAGTTTCGGCTCAGGAGAGAGACATATTAGCCGAGGTTGACGCAAGCAAGAGCGTAGTAGAGGTTACAGATTCAGGGTGGATACTTACCAGACTGACAGTGAGGAATAACAGTTCGGCTCCGGTTTTCAGGATAGAAGTATACGAGTACTACAATCCAAACTTTGTTCTCGGTGACAACTTCACCATAAAGCATCGAGATAAAGAGGTTATCCGAGGGATGCCGAGCTTCTCCGGGGGACAGTTCATCGTACGGATAGATGACCCTGAGCAGCTTGAGGCTGGAGAAAGTCTGGAGATCACTTACTGGAGCAGGTCTCTGGCGAGTGGAGATTTTCAGGTGCCGACCAGTCTAGTTTGGTACAGCTTTTACTATGAGGAGAATCTGATGCGTGCAAATATATTCTCGAACGGGTTGCTCGTTCATGTGAAAGGTGAGCTAGAGCAGACAATAGATCGGACCTTGCCATATATTATATCTGGGGCCGCTTTCGTAATTATATTGATTGTTCTAGATTATATGAGGAGAAACCTTAGAAAACCTTTCGCAAAGGCGAAGGAGAAACGGCTCTTCAGATAACTAAAGAGATTAGACGGCTTTTACCTGCTTCACAACAGGCGGCCGTGTCTTCTTAAGGATACGGTACCCACAGATACATTTTATCTCAGGTAGCTGTGCAAGCTCCTCGGATGTAACCTTCGTCCCACAGCGTACACACTCGTACTCTACTTCCCCAAAGGCTCGCTCTTCAGATTCGCTCATCCCATCACCTTTAATATTCGCGGTTGGAACAGTATATGAGTCTTTCCGACAGAATCAAGTTTCTTCCCGTTTCACTCCAGACAAGGATAACTTCACCAGAAAACCTGCAAACCGGAAGATCTCCCCTAATGATAACTTAGCCTCCCCGGCTATTCTGGTCTCAAAGACGAATGGAACCTCGATTATCTTCAGACCTATATCTTCAAAGATTGCTAGAGACTCCACTTGATAAGAATACCCTCGGCTGTTAACCCTGTACTTCAGTAACTCCTGCACCGCATGTCTGTTCATTGCTTTGAAGCCGCTTGTTATGTCACTTACACCGATACCCAGCAAGGTATGCGCAAGGAAGTTGGCGACTTTACTTATCAATCTTCGATGCAAAGGCCAATTGCTTGAACCTCCATCTTTAACATATCTGGATGCCACTACGACATCAGAACCTTCCACAACAGCTTCAACAAGCCTCACCAAATCAGAAGGAGGATGAGAGAAGTCTGCATCCATCTGAACTAAAAAATCGAACGGCAGGTTAGATAAGGCCCAAGTGAAACCGTCTACATAGGCTGAACCGAGCCCCAGCTTCCCCGGCCTCCTCAGAAGATGCACCCGCTCATCATCTCCACCTATCTCTTCAACCGTCTCAGCCGTCCCGTCGGGACTATTATCGTCCACAATCAGAATACGGTAGGCGTAACCGCTATCAGTCAAGACTTGTCGTATACTCTCAATAAGACGGGATATATTGTCCACTTCATTGTATGTAGGTATGACGACCAGAACGGAAGTCAAAGATGAATCCCCATATGCCTACATGCTCGCTCCAGAGGAAAGGGCCTTCTTCAAGGTTGAAGCGATAACCTCCAAATCACCCTCAGAGACCCTAGGGTGAATTGGTAGTGAGAGCACATGTTGAGAAGCCCAATCAGTATTTGGAAGACTCACCTCACCAAACCCTTTCTCAACATATAGAGGAACTCTATGCACAGCAGGATTATAGTAGACCGCGGCCCCCACTTCATGAGAAGTAAGGTACTCTTGAACATTATCCCTATTCTCCGCCAAAATCACGGTGTAGAGATACCAGTTCGAAGAACAATCCTCATCCTCACTAGGCGGAGTTACCCCGCTCAGACCTGAAAGCCTCTCAGTGAGAATTCCCGCATTCTTTCGCCTCGCCTTAAGAAAAGAAGGAAGCTTCGACATCTGGACAGAAGCTACCGCAGCCTCCATCTCGGGCATACGTAGATTTGTGCCGAGTATGGTGCTGTCGTAGCCGTGAACTATCCCGTGGTTCCGAACCATCTTCAACTTTTCAGCCAATGTGTCGTCGTTGGTTGTTACGAAGCCGCCTTCTCCGGAGGTTATGACCTTTGAGGGGTATAGGCTGAAGCAGCCTATGTCTGATAGGGTGCCTGTCTGGTGTCCTTTGTATGCTGCTCCGAGTGATTGTGCTGCGTCTTCGATTATATGCAGGTCATGCTTCTGTGCGGCTTCTGAAATTCTATCCATATATGCGGGGTGTCCGTATAGGTGGACAGGAATTATTGCTCTGCTTCTGCTGGTGACCTTTTTTTCAAGATCTTCAGAGTCTATAGTGTAATGGTTACGCTCTATATCGACGAAGACCGGTTTTGCACCAGTGAGGAGGACGGCGTTCGCGGTGGCTAGAAAGGTGAAGGACGGCAGAAGCACCTCGTCACCAGCCTTGATGTCGAGAGCTAAAAGGGCGGCGTAGAGCGCTGAGGTTCCCGAATTTACTGCAAGAGCATGCTTTACATTTAGAAACGACTCTGCAGCTGTCTGAAATTTCCTGATGTATTCTCCCCCTTCTGGTGAAGCGGTGGTCAGAAGACCGCTTTCCAAGACCTTCATAACTTCGGACTTCTCTTCTTCTCCGATAAGCGGGATATTGATAGGTATCAACCAGTTATCACTCTTCCCCTCCATACACTTCCAGAAGGTCAGCCCGTGTTTCAAAGTGCTTTCTCGTCGGCTGGATTATCTTGTTCACAGAATCTGCTACAGCCTGCTTGAGGTCTGCAGGATGAAGCTTCTTCTCACGATATGTCTCTTCAAGTTCACGATACTCCCCGAAAGATAAAGGACCCCCAAACCTGCTCGGCCTATCCACTTTAAACTCCCTAGACTCGTGGAATGATAGGTGTCTGACCATCTCTAGGATAGGGTTATTTTCCACCAGACCCTCAGGGCACCAAGCCTTCTTCAACTTCGCCTTAACCTCCTCCGCTGTATCATGAACAAATATACAGGTCCAAGGTTTCGATTTACTCATCTTACTTGATACCACGGTATCAGCCTCGGAATCTTCATCAAGCCCGGTTCTCCCCGGCTCAGCAAGACCCGGGAGCAGGTGGTGGTGAACAGCAACCGGAACCTTCCACTTCATTTTCGGGAAGACTTCCCTTGCTAGCATATGGACTTTACGTTGATCCATACCTGCGTGGACAATGTCTAGATCTAGAGCCTTTATGTCCACGGCCTGCATAGGGGGGTAAAGGTACTGGGCAAAGTGGAGGCTATCCTTTTCACTCCGTCCCATGATGGTCAGGCAGCGGGTATTTCTGGAGAGGGTTATATTCTTGGAGAACCGCACCATATTCTCCCAATAGTCGCCTGTCTCAGCGTAAAGATTAGAACCTGTAACCACCTCCACTCCGGGGCAGAAGAACTTGAAGGCTTCTTCATAGTACTTCGCAGCTTTCTTGATCTTATCCCAGTCTCCTCCGAACTTGTTGTTTATGTAGCTATGCCAGTCTGCGAGGAAGACCTTGCATTTGACACCTGCCTTTATGAAGTCGTTTATCTTGAAGCCGGTGAGGATAAGGCTTCCGAGGTGAAGTAACCCAGATATCTCTAGACCTATGTAATGAGTAGGATGGGAGTTGGTTTCAAACAGGCCCCGTAGGTCCTGTGTAGTTACAACCTCCGCGGTAGGTGATCTCGCTACCAGATTCAGCTTTTCGTCGATGTCCACACGCCTTCGCCTTTCCTTCTCTCCAGCCTCAGTATTTATAAATAAAATAGTCTCGAAACATCATAAACCCTATCATGGATAGTCGAAGATCTTAGATCAAAAGAATTGGGAGTAGAGAACCTGAATAGGCGTCCTTTTTAGTTCAATACCAGTTTGATCACTAGATTTTTTAGCAAGATACCTTCATAGATGAGACGATGAAGATAATAGATCTCTCTACAGACCGGGAGAAGGTTCGCACCTTCTTCAGAGTAGTAAGTATATGTTCACTAGTGGTAATAGTCTCTACTTCCGCATACGGACTACTTGCAGCCATAATTCAGGATGCAGATGTAGTTGGCGAGACTCTTGTAACCTTTGAGTTCCCTCCCATATCTGTCTTCCCGCTATTTTACTCCAAGCCCATAACGTGGCTCTCCGCAGCCCTCCTAGCATTATTCTTCTCAGTACTGGAGTTGAGTGTAGAAACGGTTTCACAATGGTCTAGGCCACGACGGGACTTTCTCAAGTTTGCAGCCTTATTTGTAGGAGCTATGGCATTCTATGAGGTTCTGTTCAACTTCACCCTTTGGA
>JARPAQ010000171.1 GCA_029460375.1 Nitrososphaerota archaeon
AGAGTATTCGTAAGAACCAAAGCGGTGATAGGTAGGACGGTTCAACTATGCCACCCAAAGGAAAGCGTACATATTGTTAATAATATTCTGGATGCCTTCAAAACAGGAAAGAAGGATGTGGCAGCATTCTGGATCCAAATGAATCAACGTCTGATTCATATCAGATACTTCGCTGTTAGAAACAAAGAAGGAAAATATCTGGGAACTATTGAAGTAACACAGGATATTACAGATTTGAAAAAGATAAAAGGAGAAAAAAGATTGTTGGACTGGGCTTCATAGTAAATCCGACTAGGAATCATCCACACCGAGCCGAAGAAGGGATGTTCAACCGTCTTCAGTTTATCAAGATTTAACGTGGAGGCCGCATTCACTCGCATCACGTGGCTCCCACCACCAGCGGCCTGAACGGGGATCTTCTCCAGGTTTTACTGCCCGTGTGCACGGTTCGCACCCTATGCTGGGATACCCTTGATCGTGAAGTGCGTTATATGGAAGATTGTTTGTTCGTATGTACTTCCAGATATCATCTGATGTCCAGTCGACCAGAGGGTTCACCTTGATTATGCTTCCGTGCGCCTTGTCTAAATCTAACTTTCCGGTTTCAGTTCTTGATGAAGCTTGATCTCTCCTCAGACCAGTTACCCATGCGTCTAGGCCGGAGAGGGCTCTTTTCAGCGGCTCAACCTTTCTGACTCCGCAGCAGAGTTTGCGTAGCTCTATACTGTTATAGAAGAGGTTTACCCCATGTTTCCGCACCATATCTTCGAGCTTCGCCGTATTAGGATAGTAGACTTCAAGTTCGCCATACATTTCTTTTACCTTGTCCATCAGAGCGTATGTTTCTTGATGTAGCCTGCATGTCTCGAGGGTGAAGACCCGTGCGTCAGGATTAATCTTCTTCACCATATCAATCAGCACTATGTCTTCAGCACCGAAGCTGGAGGCAACAGCTATCTGAGGGTGAAACTCCTTCAAAGCCCATTCAAGAACCTGTTGAGGAGACTTGTCCGCGAACTCCCTGTTCAAACCTTCAAGGTCTAATTCTAAAGCGGGTCTACTCACCATCTCACCGTCTCCAGCATAATAACGCCGTTATACCAAGTAAATAACCCTTTTGCAGAGATCATCCATGGTTCAAAGCATAACCAGTCTCGCCTCTGACGAACCTCTGGACACGCTCATCAACAGGATCATCAAGAATACTCGTCTTCCCTTGATCTATGAGCAGCCCGCCATATAGAAACGCCACTCTATCTGCCAACCTGAACGTCTGCCTAACATTATGCGTCGACATAACAACAGTCTTTGTCTTCGAGAATTCAAGCACCTCTTCCTCTATCACCGCAGTATTCTCAGGATCAAGATTGGCCGTAGGCTCATCCAGTATAAGGATATCCGGTTCAATCACGAGCGCTCTTGCTAAGGATACTCGTTGCTGCTGCCCTACAGATAGTTTAGATACGTGCCTCTTCTCCAACCCGTTCAAGCCAAGGCGCTCCATGACATCTCTGATTCTTTTTACAGCCTCATCTTTCAATAAGTTTCTAATCTTCAACCCATACGCTATATTTTCATAGACAGTGGTGTTGAAGAGCACAGTGTTCTGAAATACCATGGTGAACCTTCGGCGTAACGGAGATATCGCCTTATCATCGACTTCAACATCGTTATAGTATATGTGGCCTTCAGTCGGCTTGCTGAGGAGGGCTAAAATCTTGAGAAGGGTTGTCTTTCCGGCTCCGCTTGGCCCTATTATGACATATACGCCGTTGCTGTTCAGCTTCAGATCTATATTCTTCAAAGCTACTATGCCGTCGAACTTCTTGGAGACACCTTTCAGCTCTATCATCTTCAACGCAACCATATACGTTTAACCAGATACATAGCGAAATTAACACCCGTAATTGTAAGTATCAGGATTATCGCTATAGCTATGCTCAACGCCACCTCCCCTCGAGACGATTCAAGAGCTATCGTGGTAGTCAAGACACGAGTAAGTCCCCTAATATTGCCACCTATCATCAAAGCTATACCCAGCTCAGAAACAGCTCGATTGAAGCTCCCCGCAACAGCCAGTGAAACACCCTTGACCCCTTCCTTCAACGCTGCAACAGAAGCCTGAATATCCGAAGCGCCGAGCGTCTTCGCAAGCTCCCTAATATCTGGATTGACTGCTTCTAAAGCAGAAACGCTGAAACTGACCATAATAGGAGTGATCAATATGGCCTGTCCCATGATTATGCCGGATGGAGAGTATAGAAGTCCGAAGATACCCAGCGGCCCGCTTCTTGAGAACAACAGGTAAAGAAGCAGGCCCAACGTAACTGTAGGCAGACCCAGACCTATGTTGAATACACCTTTGATGACGTTCTTACCTGTAAATTCTCTGAAGCTTACCAGCATAGCCAACGGAATGCCCCAGCTCACAGCCAAGACAGTTGCGAGACCCGAGATGTATATAGATCTTATAGCGATGTCGTTTACGATACTGCTCCCGGAGAATATCAGGCGCAGAGCCTCGATGAGACCGTTAATTATCTCAGAGTTCATAATCCTTCTCCAAGCTACCTGTATAGTTGATCCTGTCCAGCCCTGTACCGCGGAGGACACTCATACCCGTCGAGAAAAGCATACTCCGACATCCATCGGGCTGCGCCTTCATCAGAACCTATCTTTAACAGGTTCACCGCTGGTGAAAAGAGCACTCTCTGAAATCTGTCTTGACCGAAGCTCTCTATGAGGTTTTGTGTGGTGTCTGAGATTAAGTACTCTATGAAGGTCACTGCGCCTTGAAAGTTGACTCCTTTGATCGTATCCGGATTGACCGCGATCACACTGTAGGTATTGATGAGCAACTTCTCTTCC
>JARPAQ010000172.1 GCA_029460375.1 Nitrososphaerota archaeon
ACCATAACCAACGATGGAGCGACCATACTGAAAGAGATAGATGTACAGCATCCAGCGGCGAAGATGATGGTCGAAATATCCAAGGCCACAGATCAAGAAGTCGGAGACGGAACCACATCGGCAGTTATCCTTGCGGGTGCTCTTTTGGAAAAGGCTGAAGAACTTATCGTAAAAGATGTTCACCCAACCATAATCGTGGACGGGTACAAGAAGGCAGCTGCTAAAGCTTTGGAGATACTGAATGATACTTCCATTAAGATACAGCCAGGTGACAAAGAATGGCTCATCAAGGTAGCGAAGACGAGTATGCTGACCAAACTGATTGGTAAGGAGGCCAATTACTTTTCAGATCTGGTTGTTGATGCACTCCTACAGGTGGCTGAGAAGAAGGGTGAAGCATACACGGTTGATATAGATGATGTCCAAGTTGAAAAGAAACCCGGTGGATCCACTCGTGATACATCTCTCATAAAAGGGATAGTTCTTGATAAGGAAGTTGTCCACAGCGGGATGCCTAAGAGCGTAACTGATGCGAAGATAACTCTATTGAACTCGCCTCTTGAAATAGAGAAACCAGAGTTCGATGCCAAGATAAACATCAGTAACCCGGATCAGATGAAGATGTTCTTAGATGAGGAGAACCGTATGTTGAAGGGTATGGTGGACAAGATTTCCGATGTAGGAGCGAACGTCGTTATCTGTCAGAAGGGTATAGATGACATAGCACAGCATTACCTTGCCAAGAAAGGTATCCTTGCTATACGTAGAGTAAAGCAGAGTGATATGGATAAACTCGCCAAAGCGACAGGAGGCCGGGTCACAACAAGCCTAGAGGAGCTTTCAGAAGACGATCTGGGGAAGGCCGGACTCGTTGAAGAGAGAACCGTAGAGGAGGACAAATGGGTCTTCGTGGAGAAGACCAAGAACCCGAAGGCTGTAAGCCTACTGATTCGAGGAGGTACTCAACGGATCGTCGACGAAGCGGAGAGATCAGTTCACGACGCACTGTCAGTAGTAAAAGATGTGCTTCAGAAACCGGCTGTAGTCGCAGGTGGAGGTGCACCTGAAGCCCACATAGCTCATGTGCTTAGAGCATGGTCGAATACGCTAAGCGGAAGAGAGCAGCTTGCAGTCCAGAAGTTCAGCGAAGCAATTGAATCGATACCTCTTATACTAGCAGAGAACGCAGGGCTCGACCCGATAGATATCCAGGTGGAGTTAAGAGCGGCTCAGAGCCAAAAGAAGATATGGTCTGGCATAGGTGTCATAGAAGGCGGCATAAAAAACATGAAGCAGCTCAACGTAATTGAACCCGTAGCGGTTAAGGAGCAGATAATTACATCAGCAACCGAAGCTGCCTGCATGATACTCAGAATAGACGATGTTATCGCATCGTCCGGTATGAAGGCGCCTGCTGGGCCACCTGGCGGCGCAGGTATGGGTGGAATGGAGGAGTAGATCTCCTCTCTCCTTTTTTTAGGTTTATATTTCACTGAAACTAGATTAAGCTGCATTATGTGGCGTCAGATTCAGGCCAATTTCAACAGGCAGAAGGCTAGGCTGAGTGTAGTTCGCAAGATGATTGAACTGGGAGTAAAGGTTGAGGGTAAGCATAGATTAAAGGTGGGAGATGTGTCTGTGAGTGATTCGGCTCTAGCAGAGGCGGTAGGCGTAGATCGTAGAGTTGTAAGGAATACTGTCAACCAGATTATGAGTGATCCGGATTTGAAGACTATATTTACAAGAGTGAAGCCTATAGGAACAAGTTTGGTTGATATTGCTGAAAATTTGGGGTACAGTGTTCTGGTGGTCTATGCGGATCCTCATAAGCCGGGTGTGATATCAGGTATATCTTCTATTCTCACTGAATATGGTGTTGTTATACGGCAGGCCTTGGCTGATGATCCTGACTTCATACCTGAACCCAAGCTCACCTTAGTTGTAGATGGTAGAGTCCCGCCTGAAGCGATAGGGAAGATTCAGTCACTTGCGTTGGTGGATAGCCTGACTTTAAAGTGATAAGACATCAGTGTGACGCTGCCTTGAACCTCAGTTGCTTTTTAAGTTCTCAATATGAAGCCCCACTGTATAAGTAATTCCGAAATAGGAAATGCTAGTAGTTTTCTAGAATAGCAGTCCACCATAATAGGGGAACCGCGCTATCCATAGGTTGCCAAGGTAGGTGGAAAACCCCATTTCCCCACTAAGGTGCCTTGCGCGGCGTCTCCATACTTTACGCTTCACTGTAAAGGGTGCCGTGAAGGTGGGGTTGTGGCGGCTCAGCCTAGCTGGTCAGTAATTATCCCCACGGACACAGGAGCCACATGCCTGCGTCTAATCACCCTAACTTTTCAATTATGAAGAAAAGTAGTGTATACATATTACAGAGATAAAAATGGCTAGATGGTCTATAGAGGTGTGGCAGGGTTGGATAGAGACATAGGCGGGCTGCTTGGTGAAAGGCTGGATAAGTTCAAAGTGGTAGTTATGCCGGACTTCTTCATCGACAGGATAGTTGAACTGCCCTCACTGGAAGTCTTCTTAAGAGAAGTCAGAAGTAAGATAAAGTCAGGTGGAGGAAGCGTACATCGTCTAGAACAGACAGAGATAAGAGGGGGAAATGCTGCCAACACAGCATACGCCTTAGGGAGACTGGGCTTATCTGTAGATCTGATAGCGGTGGCGGACAGATATTCAGAGTTATTCTTACGAAGTGTATTTTCAAGCCTTACAAATGTGAGGATAGACACAATAAAGGGTGAACCGGGGTACACGGTGTCCCTAGAGTTCCCACATAAAGGGCGAATCGTCAACGTTATGCTGAGCGATGTGGGGGATATCTCAAAAGCAGGACCTGACATGATGCCGGTAAATTATTCGAAGAGGATATCTGAAGCAGACGTTGTCGGGGTATTCAACTGGGCTGCGAACATGAAGGGTAGTGAGCTAGCTGAAGATGTGTTCTCCAAGGCGTCCGAAAAGAGTGTATCAACCTATTTTGCACCAGCTGATCTATCTGGCAGAAAAGAAGAGATACCCGGGTTGTTCAGCAGGCTTAGAGGTATCTTGAAGATATTGAGTATAAATGAGAATGAAGCTAGAGTTATGGGGAAAGCTCTATCAGTCAAGCCTCTACCGGCAGACTACCGGCCGAAAGATACCGTTAGAAGCGCAGAACTGCTCTCCGAAGTAACAGGCACACGCATCGATATCCACACACCCTTCGGATCAGCCTCGTCGTACGAAGGAGAAACACACTTCGCTGAAGTGTTCAAGGTTGAGCAGAACATCTGCACAGGAGCGGGGGATGTATGGGACGCGGTGAATATAACAGGTTATCTACTTCAAATCGAACCCGATGATAGGCTGAAGCTGGCCAACGCAGCCGCAGGACTCTATATATCCAGCAACGAGGCAGAATCTCCTTCAAGAGAACAGATAACCTCCTTTCTCAAGGTAAATTTCTCTGGAAGGAAACATTAAGTCAAAGTAGTGTTCTAAGTAGGCTTAGCGAAGTGTAGCGCAATACATAAGTCTATTCGCCTTTTACTTCAATGCGCTTGACGAGGAAAGCTAAACCCGCAGTGCGTGTGGATGGGTCAAAGGATTTTTCCGCTTTTTTCAAGCGATGAATAAGAGTTCGGCCCAATACAGAATTATCAATGAAGCACTTGACGCTCTAGAAGCGA
>JARPAQ010000173.1 GCA_029460375.1 Nitrososphaerota archaeon
ATTCTTTCCTATGTACCATCCTGCAGCAGCGCTCCATAACCCTGCGTTAAAATCGACTCTGGAGTCAGATATGCATAAACTAACAGACACCTTGGACATGCTTGAGACCTCCGACATCCCGTTCAAAGACGTCGGTACGAAGCTGGACGACTTCATACCTAAATCATAGCCGACCTAATTATATATCACCTATTAAGGTAGGTCTGACCGTGCCGACGATAAAAGAAGCGCAGAAGATGGTTCGCGACCTAGAGCACGAAAAAGGCTTTAGCAATACTATATCGGACAAGATAATCTGGATGGCTGAGGAGCTTGGTGAGTTGTGCCACGCGTATAAGCATAATGATACTAAAAAAATGGCTGAAGAAGCTGTAGATGTCTTCTTCTTTGTAGCGTCTGTACTTGAAAAACTCGGTGCAGACGGCGATCAGATATTTGAAGAGAAGCTTCGCCGTAACCATAGCAGACTAGCTGTGGCCAACGGGCGGGAACAACACTTCGACTCAAAATAGATTCAAGACTGGGGCTCCAGTGTCCATGGGAACCATCTGCCCAAGACTTTAGCCCAGTCCAGCTTCAGAATCATATAGACTGTCAGTATAGCTGTTATGATGAAGATTGATGTGATAAGTATAGCGCCCATTGGATCAAATGCTCCTTCAATAAGGAACGATATGTACTTGAATGAAACTCTTGACCCCCATGCTATGAGCACTGTGAATATGATCTTTCCTGAAAGAGTGTAAATGATGAAGTTCAGCAGCTTGTATCTTGCTAATCCAAGAGGTATGTAGATAAGGTCATCCGGAAGCGGAGTGAGGGCTGCTAGGAAAGCTGCGATACCTCCATACCTCGAAACAAGCCTCATGAAAGGTTTAAGCCTCTTTTCAGCGTTCTTACTCATCAATTTGCTTCCTGCGTAGCTGGCTTCAAATATCATGACCTTGGCGACGGTAGCCCCTATAGCGCTTACTACGCCTATCAATAGGGGGTCGAACATCGGATTGACGCTTGCTAAGACTACTAGAAAGAAGTAGGGCATAGGTACGAAAACCAAGAGGCTTCCAAGTAAGCTTATCCCGAATATGCCGAGATAACCATATGTCTGCATTATAGATGGATCTGTGAACCATGTCCAGAAGTCTTCGAAGAGGGAGATTTCCATGCTTTCTACATCACATTCTAATTCTAAAGAATTAAAGCCTTGTTACGCGCCTCTGTTACTCTAGTATGCCTTGGCAAAGTAGGCAACTTTCTTCGCCTCCTTCCCACAATGGATGCACTGTCCGAATACCTTCTCGTCTTTGAAGGATATGATCCGTATATCGGCCCCTGTCTCCTCCTTTATCTTATCTTCACACTCGCTTTCCATACACCAGTTAGCTCTTACAAACCCTCCTTTCACCTTCACTATTCTCTTGAATTCTTCGTAGTCACTAACAGTAGCTGTATACTCTTCTAAGAGACGCTGAGCCTTGGCGAAGAGGTTGCTCTGTATTGATTCTAGTAGTGATGATATTGTTTCAACCGCTTCAGCATCCTTGACAGAAGATCTTTCACCCGTATCGCGCCGTACTACGGTAACTTCCTTGTTCTTCACGTCTCTTGGGCCTATTTCAACCCTTAGAGGTACACCCTTTAACTCCCAGTCGTGAAACTTCCATCCGGGTGTGTATTGATCTCTGTCATCAACATATACCTCTGTGTTGTTATCTCTGAGTTTGCTGGCTAAATCATCAACCTTCCCTCTTACAGACTCTACATCCTTCTCTTTGTAGTGTATAGGGATCATGACGACCTGTATCGGCGCTATCCTCGGTGGTAGCACCAGTCCTTTATCGTCTCCGTGAACCATAATTACGGCCCCGATTAGCCTCCATGATACTCCCCAGCTTGTCTGCCAGACAAAGTGCTCCTGCTTATCCTTTCCAATGAAACTTATCTCGAAGGGCCGGGAGAAGTTCTGTCCAAGGTTATGTGATGTACCCATCTGCAGCGCCAGCCCGTCGGGCATGATGGCTTCCATGGTTGTTGTGTAGACGGCTCCTACGAACTTTTCGTTTTCAGACTTTACTCCTGTCAGGACAGGTATGGCCAGCTCTTGCTCGATTAGTTTCTTGTACATCTCTAGAATATCTGTAACTTCCTTTTTTGCTTCTTCTTCGGTAGCGTGGGCGGTGTGTCCTTCTTGCCAGAGGAATTCTGATGTTCGTATGAATGGTTTGGTTGACTTTATCTCGGCTCTCATCACTGTGTTCCAGAAGTTGAGAAGTAGGGGGAGGTCTCGCCAGCTTCTTATCCATTTGGCGTATGAGTCGTATGCTATGGTTTCTGATGTGGGTCTTAAGGCGAGTCGTTCGCCTATCTTCCGGTTGCCTGCGTGAGTGACCCAGTAGACTTCGGGTATGAAGCCTTCGAAGTGTTCTCCTTCTTTTTTGAGTAGGTTTTCCGGTATGAGAGCGGGGAAGTATGCGTTCTGGTGTCCGGTCTCCTTTATCTTGCGGTCTATGTA
>JARPAQ010000028.1 GCA_029460375.1 Nitrososphaerota archaeon
AGATTACGAGTAAGCCCATAAACAATAAAAAAAGAAGTTAAAGAAGTATTAATCGAACTGTTAAAATAATCAATCGGGAATGTTAGACTATATGAAGATCGAGTCAGAAGAGATTTCAGATTACATAAAAGAGATGATTGACGCAATAAAGAAAGGAATCCCTAAAGGATATGGTATTTCAAGCCCTGTGAAATTTCAAATCGGAGTAAATAATACACGAGAATCAAATGGATTCCTCAAATTATCGATAGCTGGTATTGGCGGCAAACGATCCAAAGAAGAAAATGCCAGAATAGAGTTTGAAGTAAGTGCTCAGGAAAGCATCGTTTCTAAGGAAGTAAAGGAAGCAATGGAATTGTTGTTAACACATTCTAAGGCTATGTCGGAACAATCTAAGAGTATATCGGAAATCTCAAAATTGACCAAAAAATCGTGATTAGGTTTTTTCGGGAATCTTATTCTGTTGGTATATAGTCTAAGGGTTGAAGGGTGTTCATTCGCATATAGTCGGCTATGCTTAACCCTATCTTCTGGGCTCTTGATTTGATGAGTTTGTGCTCTCCGACGCTTAACCTTATGGTAACAGCACGGGAACCCGAACAACTCATCAATAGAGGATGGTACTTCATAGGTACACTGCCAACAGGCAAAGTAGTAGTTCAACAGAAAAGTTAACCCAAGACATTTCTACTTATAAACAGGTCTAAACGGATCTTTATGTGAATTTGGAGACGGAAAAGCGTCTATCAGGAGCCAAGACCACGCGAAAGATGGTCACCTCAATATCCGAGATCATTCTAGAGAACTTTATGTCCTATGAATACGCCCGAATCCTGTTCAAAAGAGGACTTAACATAATCACCGGGCCGAACGGCGCAGGAAAGTCTGCAATTCTGCTCGCTATATCAGTAGCTCTAGGGCAAATCTACACCGAACGTTCTCGGAAGCTCAGCGACCTCATAAGGCGCGGCAAGGATACTGCGCGTGTCAGCCTGATATTTGATAACAGGCCAGTAGATGGGAGGCGCCCCATCCCGTTCAGCCGATCTGACAACTTTATGCTCTCCCGCTATCTGAAGAAGGATGGCTCCTACTGGTTTGAGGCTGATTACCGTGAAGTGAGTAAAAGCGAGGTTCTACGCCTATTCAACAGAGCCGGGGTGAACCCTGACAACATGCTGATAATAATGCATCAGGGGATGGTGGAAGAGTTCAGTGTAACCACTCCGCAGGAAAAGTTGAAGATGGTGGAAGAGGCAGTAGGCTTCAGAGAGTATCGTGAAAAGGTTCTATTCGCTCAGAAGAAGCTCGAGGAGTTAGTCAGCGAAGAGGGCTCCCTGTTCCAAGTTCTGGAGAATGCGGGTAAAACTGCTGAATACTGGAAAGAGCTCTACGATAAGTATCTGTTGAAGAAGAGCCTCCTTGAGAAGAAAAAGTTCTTAGAACGTGAGCTCATCTGGGCTCAAGCGGTAAAGCTCGAAACCAACATAAAGAACTTGGAGAGAAAACTCGAAGGCAGAGAGTCCACCCTGAATGATACTTTAAGGAAGATGGAGGAGACCGGCAGAGCCGCTTCTGAAACACGAAGCAGCCTAGATAGTTCACAGACTGAGCTCAGGAAACTATACTTCACCTTGATGCGGATGGAGAAGGAGAAGACAGCGTTTGAGACTACTAGGAAGACGCTTGACGAGACTCGGACTCCGTTAAAAGATGCGATAAGGCTGATGCAGGAGATACCTCTACCTTCTGAAGAGGGTGCTGAAGCGACGAAGTTTAAGGCGCAGATAGATCACCTCCAACTCGCATTACAGAACAGCTATGAAAGGATGGCGGAGTATGAACGGAGGGTTGGAGAAATCGAGAAGGAAGTAAAGGCTGTTCAGGGGGATATAGGTAGGGCTGAAAAGAATGTCGACAAAATTATCTCTAAATACATCAATCTAAGGGTGGAGGAGAAGGTTTTGAAGTTCAAGGGGAAGACTATTCAACATGAAATAACTGAGTTAAAACGGAGCATACGGGACACAAAGAGAGACCTCGAGGATCTTTCACCTCAACTGGAAGTCTCCCAGCCCCGAATAGATACCGTTCGCACCCCATCAGAAGTCGCGGAAGAGACACGAATCAATGCAGTTCACCTCAAAACCGTTGAAGATGTGCCCGAAGAGGCTGAGCGTATGTACACCGACTACATATCGATATATGAAGAGCTCAAAGAGAAGCTTCAAATTGTAAGCGAAAACAAAGAGATAGCCCTTAAAGAAGTGGAGGAGCGGAAGAAAGTATGGCGAGCATCTATACAACGCCTCCTTAAAGAAGTCAACCCCCTATACCACGACATACTTTCAAAAATTGGGGGCACAGGTTTAGTGAAACTATCAGACTTGGAGGACATCGAGGCTTCAGGATTGGAGCTTTGGGTAGGCTTCCGCGGAGCATCAGCCACTGTTCTAGACGCATACACCCAGAGCGGCGGGGAAAGAAGCGTAGCGGTCATAGCCTTCCTCCTCTCCCTCCAGAGCAGCGTCATATCCCCATTCAGATCAGTAGACGAGTTCGATGTCCATATGGATCCAAGAAACCGAGAAGCCATATTCAAGATGATATTTCAGTACGTCAAGGAAGATTCTGCTACACAATATCTAGTTATAACCCCCAGCCAGATCACTGTCACAGATCCTGATGCCCACCTGATATTCGTCCAGAATGTCCACGGTAGAAGCGAAGTGAAAGAGGTGAAAAGGCGTGACTAAACCGAAAGTTACACATGACGATCTGCTACGAATAATCGATTTATGCCGAGTTGTAGAGACTAGAGGATCAGATCCCTTCGAAGTAGATGTCCAGAGGTACCTAACAACTCTGAAGAAGCACCTCCCACGATGGGAGCTCCTCGACGAACTTATGCTCGACGCCGAAGCCCTAAGCCAAATAACATCCATAATCCGACTGCAGAAGAAGTGGATAGCGTACCGAGCATCATCACTATATGTCGACCCCCTCGTAGTGGAATTGAAGATACGGCTCTCTGCGCCGGAAGCATTGGCAAAGGCTCTGTCGAAGAGCTGGCACCCTATAGTATCCTTGGAGCAGATATCTCCAAAGAGGATATCTGACGCTTTTGACTACTGGAACAATCTGCTTCCTCTTGATGAACGGTTTGCCCCTCTTTCTCAGGGCGAGCTTATGCAGCCGGGGTCATTCGACTTTGAAGATCTGGTGCGGTTGAAGGCTGTTTCAGCAGAGGAATTCAAAGATGTGCTCAACAGCATAATGTTGGAGCTGAAGGAGAGACTAGGTTCTGAGGAGAGAGTTGAGTATGAAGACTTCATCTATGTGGAAGATTTTCAGGAGACCGTCTTACGAGCCTACCTCACATCATTTCTAGTGAGTGAAGGCGCAGTTATCCTTCATGTGAATCCGCTGGAAGAAGAAGCATACCTGACTCTGGGACACCTAGAAGAGTCCTCAAGGACGCCTTCCAGCTCAAAGGTAATCACGATAGATCACGAGTCTTGGAAGATGTATATGGCGGGTGGTAAGACTGAGTGATGAGGCTGAAGTTCAGCGTAAGTTGAAGAAGGCTTCACAGCTCCTTCTGCTGCAGAGGCACCGTTCCCCCGGTGTGAAGGGGTGGGAGTTGAAGAGGGCTTTGGGGAAAGAGTATCTTAAGATTATCGATGTTCTGAGGAGTGAGCTGGATAGGCTGGGTCTCGAAGTGAAGATCGTGTATGACGGTTCTGGCAAGAAGGCTCAAGAGGCTTCCAGTGAAGATACTGATAGAGCAAGGTTCTTCGTCGTTATGAAGGGGCCGCTGTCCCAGTCTGAAATGGTCTCTTCCGGGTGGAGGATAGATGATGTAGCTGTACTGGCCGCAACCATAGCGTACATAAACTCTAGGCAGGGAAAGGCTCCTAGGAAGCAGGTAGAAGATCTCTTGCGTGAAAAGTTTCCCCGCTGGAAGGTTGATATGAATCTAGACCGCTTCGTCAGAAGAGGCTACCTCTTAGAGAGTGAAGATGATATGCTCTACATAGGTTGGAGAACACGCGCGGAGATAGATCAGAAGACCCTGACAAACCTCATTCTGGCAACACCGACCGGGCAAGATTCTCAGGTGAAGTAGCGTCTCTTCATCGACTTCTTTTCACCCTCCAGCACCATATCGATCAGCTTTTCACTGATTACTTTTTCACGCTTCAATATGCCATCGGCATCTGAAACCCAAATACCTCTACCCGATAAGACAAAGACCGCGGGGAAACCATACTTCTGGTAGAGCTCAGCTGAACCCATTATTCTCCGATGCATCCTCCTATACCTCTTCGGCGCTTTCTGCCTATCCACTCTCATCCTTTCACCGAGCCTTCGGACAGATTCCTCCATATCTTCTGTAAACCCTATATTGCCCCCTCCACATTCAGGGCAGACCAATTCCTGCATATCGGCAACCTTTCTACTCTCTACATAATCCCAGCAGTCTATACAGACCGCTGTGCGAACCTCGCTCAGCAACCTCGCCCTCGCAGATCTGAGAAGTATTCGCCACATCCTTTCGGGGGGGATTATATCCGATTTTCTGCTTATCTCCTCAAGCCCTATTCGAGCGATTGGTGTCGGCTCCTCGAGCTCTCCGAGTAGAGTTATCTCAACTTCGCCTGAAGATATTCTCTTAGCCAGCGTGGTAATCCCCTCTGTATCTGCATCCTCTCTTAGAACCGTCTTTACACTCTCCTTGAATATGGCTGTGTCCCTTAAACTGTCAATAAGGCTGTCGAGGTCGGTGCTACTCAGGTCCGCATCCTTTTCAACCGCTCCGAACTTCTTTGCAACGTGTAGAAACCTCCGTTTGAATAGCCCTGTCTTGACCATAGCGTCTACAATTAAACTCTTCAAGTCGATATCTACAAGCCCCTGCAGAAGTTCTTTAACCCGATCAAGAGGTACTCTCTTTACCTTCAACACTACCCTATAGGGATCTTGATGAACAGCAACCGAAGCACCTATCTCAATCGTAAGAAGGTACCCCAAAACCCTTGCAAGAGTTCTATTTACAAGGTGACCCATCGAGCACTGAATTACGATATACTCCTTCCACCGCTCCATAGTTATCCTCCTATCCGTCGGAACTGGTTCACCGCGTTCAAACTGTTCTTCAACCTCTTTCAAGGCTCGTAGAAACGCTTTTTTCCTAGCCGGATACCTGTTGGCGAGATCTTCAGATATCTTCTCTAGATCATCCCCTTCTTTCAGCCTCTCTTCTACCTCCCCTATGATGCTGCCGACTTCTGAAGCCACTTCGAATGGAACAGGTATCTCATCTCCTACCCATGTCGGTATCGCTCCGAGAGGGTTCTCTTCAGGCTCGACATATATGCGGTTTTTATACACCTGCTTGATCTTCCAGACCACACCTCCTTCTACAAACTTTGTCCCTATTTCACCGTGCTCTGCTACGAACGCTTCATCCAGCACACCCACGGCAGAGTTATCCTCTTCCTTCAGAACAAGGAACTGCTTCTCGTCAGGTATCATACTCAGGTTTCCAAAGTAGTAGTCGTAGAAGCTCGAAGCATCCCTCGGTTTCATAAAGACCTCATCTTCGAAGTAAACCCAGGCCAGCCTCGGATAGCGCTCATGCATATATTTCAGGGTCAGCTTCAGATCCTCTTCACTCAAGTTCCGATATGGATATGCTTTCCTCAGGATATTCAATGCTTCTTGGAATCTCCAACGGTTCTTATGCAGCATTAACCCCGCCAGCTGGTGTGTGAGTGCGTCCAGGGGTGAGTCCGGTATCTCCACAGGCTCAAGTTTTTCTTGTAGAGATCTTCTAGCTATCACTGCTGCTTCCAAGGTGTCTTCAGAGTCTTGGGTCACCACTACGCCTTTAGGAACCTTTCCTATTCTGTGGCCGCTTCTGCCTACTCTCTGGATTAACCGTGTAATCTGCCTAGGTGAATTGTACTGTATCACCTTATCGAGGTGGCCGATGTCGATCCCGAGTTCTAATGAGCTGGTGCAGATTATACCCTCTATTCTACCCTCCTTCAGAGCTCTTTCAGTTGTGATTCTCGAAGACTTTGAGAGCGATCCGTGGTGGACACCGAGAGGGAAGTCTGCGTTCCACATCCTGAACCTATTTGCCAGAATCTCAGCTTCTGTTCTAGTGTTTGTGAAGAGGAGGACAGATCTACAATCCATGATTTGATCGCTCATCTCTCTCAGCCGTGCAGCGACATCTGGGAAAGTGTAGAGTTTTGACGCTAGCTCATAATCTGCTTCAGTGGCTTTGGGGTAGACTATGTCGAGCTTCATGTATCTCGCCACTGGTACGGTAAGAATCTCGGCGGACATACCTCCACCTACGAGAAAATCGGCGACCTTCTTCGGTGTACCTATAGTGGCGGAGAGCCCGATAACCTGAAAGTCTGTCTCGGTTAAGTAACGAAGCCTTTCTAACGCTAGTGAGAATTGGCTTCCACGCTTCACCCCGGCTAACTCATGAACCTCATCCACAACCACCCATCGGACAGATCTAAGGTGGCCGCGCATAATACGCCCGGGTAATATAGCCTGCAACGTCTCAGGCGTGGTTATCAAGATATCTGGTGGAACAAGCGCCTGTTTACTCCTCTCTCTGACTTCGGTGTCTCCGTGTCTGACTGCCAATCTGAAGTCGAGCTTCTTGCACCACCATTCGAGGCGATCTAGCATATCTCTATTCAGAGCCCGAAGAGGGGTTACGTACAGCACCTTTATGCCGCGGGTTTTCTCTTTCAGACGGTATAGCATGTCAAGTATCGGTAGGACGGCGGCTTCGGTCTTTCCTGTGCCGGTAGGTGCGACCAGCAGGATGTTCTTACCTTCAAGTATCTTTGGTATCGCTTTGACCTGAGGTTCTGTAGGTGATGAAAAGCCTTTTGATATTATGGCTTTTCGAATGGGTTTAGAGAATCTACTGAATATATCTTCTTCCACGGTTGTCCTCAATGTTTACGACTCCTCTGAATTTTCACAGGTTCTAAGGTAGCTCCGGGCTACGCCTTATTTCAACTTGACCTTCGATTTAAACAACGGATTTAGTGTACACTTCTTAACTGCTTGTGACCCTTTTCTTGAGATTCTGTAAAGTCTGCGTCAGATGTTTTCGTCATGAGACAAAATTCCAACCGACAATAGGTTCACAGCACCATAATTAGTAATATTCAATAGGCACCATTTAATTCCCGTCGAACAGGCAACAAGAGGTAATACTTTGGCTAAGAAGTTCGGCGCTTATGCAGTAAAGGAGGGTCCGTTGGTAGAGTTCAAAGACGAAAAGATTACTCTTGAAAAGACGGGCGAAGACTCATACCTGTACCGGCGTGAACATAGCGGTGAAACAGCTGCTGAAAGGCTCTTCTCTTCAGATGGAGGGAATGTTAAGCTCGCCATAGACCCCATCCGCCCTATCCAGATGCCTCAGCAATTGGCCCACAACATAATGATAAAACTAGACCCTCCCGTATCTATACCCCCGGGTTCCCAAGTAACACACCATCTTACCATGCCGATAGAGATAGGAGTATTCACATCAAGCAGCGAAACCAACAACTACATGATAGACGCGTTCTCCCTATCTCTACCCAAATACGCTTTATACGGGCTTCCGGAATCTGGATACATCTGCAGAATTCATAAGTCAAGTATAACTTCGAAAGACGAAGCTGTAAAGTATGAGGAAGCAGTAGTCATTATGACGTTCAAAAACAGCCTCCCAGCCTGGACTACGGTGCGCAAAATAGTTATGGATGCCTATATGGTTGATCTATACCTCAAAGGTGACACCGTATACCTAGAGGACTCCAATATAGCGATAGAGACCGGCAACATCGCATCAGTCTATCTAAACAACAAGCCCCCTATACCCGACCTCAAAGAAGTCCTTGTGGCCGCTGAAACCGTAAAGAAGTTCCGGCGGCGCATCTTGGAGCGCACAGGCTTCGGCGTGACAGGCAAGTTCACTATGGAGCATGGATACTGATGATATTGTTAGATGATCTCGTACCTGGGTTTGATTTTACAGTCGTCCAACTGCTGTTCGCACTGATAGTTATAGTTGTAGGTGTAGTTATCGGCAGATTAGCTAGAATGTCTTCTGGGAGAATTCTAGCATCAATTATGTCAGAGAACGCCTTACACTTGGTTCAACGCATCATATACTACACGATAATTATTGTAGCTGTCCTCGCTGCGCTCTCATATCTAGGAATGGACTTTACAGGCGCCCTGCTGGCGGGTGGAATACTTGGAATAATCATAGGTTTTGCGACTCAATCGGTGGTAGCGAACCTCATCTCGGGGATATTCTTGCAGATAGATAAACCCGCATCGATTGGCGACCCTATCGGTATAATCGATGCCAACTTGTATGGCGTAATACTTGAAATAAATATCTTCTCGACGACGATAAGAACATTCGACGGAGTAAACCTCAGAATCCCCAATGAAAAGATGTTCACCGCAAAAATTTACAACCTCTCAAAACACGTAGCGCGAAGAGCCGCCATAACCATAGGTATAGCCTACAAAGAAAACCCAGCCAGCGCCATCGACCTCATAAAGAAGACCATGGACGAAAACCCCCTTATTCTGGCAGAACCCGAACCCCAAATATACGTAGATGAACTCGCCGACTCCTCCGTGAACTTAAAAGTCCGAGTCTGGGCTCCTTCTAGCGTCTGGTTCACTGTACGCACCCAAATAGTACAACAGACCAAAAAAGCATTAGATGACGCA
>JARPAQ010000029.1 GCA_029460375.1 Nitrososphaerota archaeon
ATGTCGTTTGAAGTAGTCACCTGCACCCACATGGAATACCCCGTCGCCAAGTGGGAAGTACCAGAAGTATCCACTGAGATTCGGGAAGGTCTTGACGAAGAAGTCGTCAAACGGTGGATCCCTGTACTTCACTCTATACTGGACGCAGGGTATCAGAAGATCATCCTTCACCCTCGGGAGTAAGGGGCGTGTAATCCCGGTTGAGTCCACCACCATGTCATAATCATCGCTAAGTAATGTGTCTCTGGAAACATAGCTGCCGAAGTGTATATTCTGTCCTTCAGACATATCTCTTATAAAACGAATCTTATCAAAGCAGCATAACCCTTTAAGATTGATGTCCACCATCTCACCCCTAACATCCACCCGCAGCACCTTACCGGTATGAGTAACATAGTCCTCAAAGTTCAGACCACAATCCTTAGCGTACTTAGCCATCCCTGCCTTGGTGGTACCCCAACCGCAGACCGCGTCAAAATTCTCCTTCCGAAGCATATCGAAACCTATCACCTCATTCTCCTTACTTAGCATTGAAGATAGGTATGAACCTACTACACCCATACCCACTATCGCTATCTTCAACTCTTCGACACACCTTTCTCCGAAGACACTGACCGATCCGCATTTAACGAAGCCATAATAAGCTTTTCAACCACACCGAGTAGTAAGCCTATAAATTCTATACAACCAGACTTTTTATTAAACAATAAAGAGGTACAATTTAAATAAGAAAATACTTGTGTGTGAAGGGCATGAGTAGCGACTTCACACCCCTGATCGCTCTCGCAGGATTTGGAGCCGCCGCCGCTCTCATGACCCTGATGGTTCCCGCGCTCCTAGCTCCTAGCAAGCGTCATCCAATGAAAAAAGAGGCATTCGAATGTGGACAGGTCCCTTCAGGTGAGGGTAGGCTCAACTTCATGATGCAGTACTACGCGTATCTTTTGATGTTCGTGGTTTTTGACGTTATGTCTATGTTCATATTTGCTTGGGGTGCATCATACGTTCAGATCGGGTTTCAGAGTGCCGGAATAATCACTGTGTTCTTAGCTATACTTTTCGTCCCTATGGGATACGCCCTCTACCTCGCAGGAAGAAGAGAATTATGGTAAACGGAGCCACTTCAAACATCTTTGTAGGAAAACTGAAAGATATTCTGCAGTACTCCGTAAAGGCGCCTCTGAGATATGTTGTAAACTGGGGGCGAATCTACTCTCTATGGCCCGTTCACCTAGAAACCGCCTGCTGCAGCGTAGAATGGGGAGCCACTTCAGGTCCCAGATTCGACGTTGAAAGATGGGGTATGTTGGCCGCCTTCGGCTCTATGAGGCAGTGTGATGTGCTGATTATTCTGGGGACTGTCAACAGAAAGATGGCTCCACGGGTCAAGATGATATATGATCAGATGCCTGAGCCTAGGTATGTTATAGCCTTCGGCGCCTGTGCGTTAAGCGGAGGACTGTATTTCGACTCTTATAATGTGCTTCCAGGTGTCGACACGATAATACCGGTGGACATCTATATTTCAGGCTGTCCGCCGAGGCCTGAGGAGTTTATTCAAGGTCTCATAATGCTTCAGAACAAGATACGTGCTTCGTCGGTGAGATAGATATTGTCTGAAACACCTGAAACAGAGCAGAAGCCACCTGAGAGGGAAAGTAAACTGGTTGACGGCTTAACAGCTAAACTAGGAAAAGATGTCTTGGAGGTTGATATTAAGCCGAAACGAATTAAGGTGAAGGTTAAACCTGAACGTATCAAAGACGCCGCTGAATACATAAAGAACGAGTTGGGCTTCGACCACGTAGCATCAGTTTCAGGAGTAGACTACCCGAACGATCAAGAGCTAGAAGTCATCTACCACATAGCTGCCTACGAACGTGAAGATCTTCGAGACCTCGTAGTAGCACTAGCAGCCCGTATTCCACGCCAAGACCCGAAGACACCCACCCTTACAGATATCTGGCCGAGCTCCGAGTACTCTGAACGAGAAACCTATGAGATGATCGGGATAATTTTCGAAGGCCACCCTAAGCTGGAGAGGCTGCTCCTCCCTGAAGACTGGGACGATATCCCTCCTCTCCGAAAGGAGTTTAAGAATCCAGGAAGGTAGAATCAGAGTTGTCGACATTATCTATCAGCGTTGGGCCGCAGCATCCGGGTTCAGGTCACTTCAGGATAATGGTGAAGCTGGATGGGGATAGGATTGTAGAGGCTCTTCCTGACCCGGGGTATGTTCACCGGGGGGAGGAGAAGCTGGCGGAGTACCGTAACTATATTCAGAATATTCCTCACTTTGAGAGACCTATAGTGCATGACTCTAGCAACATACTCTTCGCGTATGTCTCGGCGGTAGAAGACCTGATGAAGCTCGAGGTTCCTGAGAGGGGGCAGTATATCCGGGTGGTTATGGCGGAGTTGAACAGGATAATAGCTCACCTATACTACATGGCGATATACGGAATCTTCGTGGGCCACTCAACTATGTTCATGTGGCCTATGGGTGACAGAGAACTCTTCATAGACGTAGCGCAGATGATATCCGGTCAGAGAGTGACCTTCGCATTCCTCCTTCCAGGAGGCGTCAGAAACGATATGCCAGAAGGAGTGAAGGAGCGCGCCGAGAAGGCCTGCGATTACTTTGAAAAGCGTCTAGTCGAATATGAGAAGATATTCATCAACAACCCGTTGTTCGAAAGGAGGACTAGAGGTATGGGGGTGCTGACGAAGCAGGATGCTATACGGCTCGGAGTCGTCGGCCCTACGCTGCGGGCTTCAGGAGTCAAGGCTGATTTAAGGAAGGATGAACCGTACGCGGTTTATGATAAGCTAGACTTCGATATACCTGTGTCTCAGGATGGTGACTCTTGGGCTAGGGCTTGGGTTCATATGGAAGAGATGAGGCAGAGTATGGCCATCATCAGGCAAGCGCTGAAAGACATGCCTTCGGGGCCTGTGAAGCTGAACTTGAGAGGCCAGATAAGGGCTCCTTCAGGTGAGACTTTCGCCCGAACCGAGGCGTCTAGGGGTGCCTTGTCGTTTTATCTGGTGAGTAACGGAGGTATGATGCCGTACAGGGTTAGGTTGATTACGCCGTCCTTCAGGAATATGATAGCCATACCGCATATCTTGAAGGGGCTGTTGTTGGCGGATCTGCCTCCTGCATTCTGGGGGTTGGACTACTGGCCTGTGGAGGCTGATAGGTAGGTTGAGCGAGATAAGGACGTTTCCAGATTTTGTGAAGAGGCTGGTTATAGTTGTTGGTGGGCTTGTGATCTTACTGGTGGTGTTGTTCGGTGTTCTGGTAAATACGGTTCCTGTTGTCAGCGAGTTTAATGATGTTCTTCTAGCGTCTCTCAGTAACCCTGGGGTTATGCTTGCTTATCTGGACAGTCTAGGAGTGGGGTTGAACTCCACAATATTCAGAATCGTAGTCTTCCCTGGTTTCACTTGGGCTGCGCTTATAGCTGCAGAGGTCATATGGTTTGAAAGGAAGTTTCTGGCGAAGATGCAGTTAAGAGTAGGGCCATTATACGCGGGCGTAATCGCCGGGATTCTTCAGCCCATAGCAGATATGATTAAGCTCCTCTTCAAGGAGCTTACTGCTCCAGCCCGCGCTGACAAACTGGTTTTCTACTCTATTCCTCTGCTGTTAAACGCGATCGGAGCGGCTCTGCTCGCGGTCTTGCCGGTTAGTGAAGCGTGGATTATTATGAGGTCAGATGTCAGTATGCTGGTCGTCTTTGCTGTAATAGGGTTTGCACCGATAACTGTTCTTCTAGCGGGGTGGGCTAGTAACAGCAAGTTTCCGTTCATCGGTGCTTTGCGAGGGCTTCATCAGATGATAGCGTTTGAGATACCTATGCTGATAGCTGCGCTAAGTGTTGTCCTCCTCGCGGGTACACTAGATCTGGTGAATATAGTGCAGGCCCAGTCCAGCATCTGGTTCATAGTCCTGATGCCCATGGGTGCGATAGTCTTCTTCTGCTGCCTCCTGGCTGAGCTTGAAAGGATACCGTTTGATCTTCCTGAGGCAGAGTCAGAGATAGTTATGGGTTATCAGACAGAGTATAGCAGTATGGCTTTCGGCAATCTTCAGCTCGGCGTGTACATACGGTTCTACGCGATGGCGGGTATATTCACCACACTATTCCTAGGCGGGTGGCATGGTCCTATGATTCTTCCAGCTGGGTTTGAAATCGCTAATCAGGTTGAGTGGTTTACCTTGAAGACGCTGTTGGTTATGGTGTTTATGATAGTTCTTAGGGGCGTAAACCCGAGGTTCAGGATGGACCAGCTCTTGAGATTCGGATGGGCCAGGTTGCTTGTACTGGCCTTCGTAAACCTCTTCTTGGCGATTCTGATTCTTCAGATGGGGTGGTTTCCTTGAAAGGTGAGTGTGTAGTATGAGTTTTGTTAACAGGCTCTTTAGCGCCATCAATTCAGGGACAAAACACCTGTTCAAGAGACGGTTCACCCTCAGGTACCCGGATCAGAAGTTCATTCTTGAAGGTGAAGGGTACCAGTATGACCCGAAGAACGGAGTAGGCATAGCGGGGTACAGAGGGCGGCACATCCTCTATCTGGAGAGGTGCACTGGATGTTCTCTCTGCTTCATGATGTGCAAAGGCATCTCACTGGCTATAGAGATGATAAATCTGCCCGATAAGCAGATATCGGTCAACAAGAAGTCGAACTTTCCGCAGATAGACTACAGCAAATGTGTGTACTGCGGCTTCTGTGTCGACGCTTGCCCGTTCAGAGCGTTGTTCGAAACCAACGACTATGAAGTTGTCTCATATGACAGAGAAAGCCTGTTGTTCACACCGGAGCAGCTCGCCGTTCCGCCTAAGAAGCCCAAAGGAACTCACGACCTGAAGTACGGATCTAGGGGAGCATACCATGCCTGAACTTGCATTTACAGTCCTCGCTGTCATGGCTATAGCTACAGCCATACTTGCCCTTGAGTCTAAGGAGATTGTGTACGGCGCCATATCCCTTGCCATTATGCTGATGTCTATAGCGGGTTTCTTCATACTTCTGGACGCACCGTTTGTAGCTATGTTCCAGATCATAGTGTATGTAGGAGCGGTTGCAGTTATCATTCTCTTCACAGTTATGCTTGTACGACGAGAGAAGTGGCTTAAGGCAGAGGTAGGCGGCCTGCAGATGGTCGGGATTCTCGGCGGGCTAGCCGTAGCGTTCGCGTTCGGTCTGCTTCTGCTACAGTCTACTCTAGGCTCCGTCGTCGCAAGCGGTGAGGCTGTTTCATTCTTTGAGATAGGTGTCCAGATGATTTCGGAGTACTGGGCTGCGCTTCTGGTCTTGGCGCTGCTTCTGGCGGCTTCGCTGATAGGTGCTCTTACATTGGCGAGGATAGACAAGGAGGAGTAGCAGGTTGGAGTCGTTGCTACAGTACCTGATAGTCTCTGTCGCTCTTTTCGCGATAGGGGTTTATGGGCTGATAGCTAAGCGGAACGCCCTTAGACTGCTCTTCTCGATAGAGATAATCG
>JARPAQ010000174.1 GCA_029460375.1 Nitrososphaerota archaeon
CAAGTACATCTATCTGTCCAAATTCCCTTATTGTCGTGTCAATCAGATTTTTACAATCTTCTTCTTTTGATAGATCCCCGGCGGCTGCAACGGCTTTTGTGCCCAGAGCTTTTATTTCGCTCGCCACATTCTCAGCATGTTCTGGATTAAGGGAGTTCACCACAACGGCGTAATTCTCTTTTGCTAAAGCGGTCGCGATCGCTTTGCCAATCCCTCTGCCAGAACCTGTGACCAAAGCGACTTTCCTTTTATTATTAGAAGTCATAATTATATATTAAATAATAATGCATCTTCATTTATTCTTTATGTGGCTTCAGCAGCCGAACTGACATATTTTGAAGGATACATCTTCTGTCATATCAGGGCCGAAATAAGGATGTCTAGAAATATCGCGACGAAATCTCCGAATAACAGCATAGCTACGAAGCCGCCTGTCATGAAGAGTAGCAGAGGAATCCCCGGTGTACCCCATATATCTTTGCCGTGTAGAAACTCGTCTTCATCTTTGAGTAAAGTCAAGTCGAACCTTCGCTTACCATCAACTGTCTTCTCAAGGGAAAGGTAGAAATCATCCTCCTTCACATTCCTAAGTCGATATCCTAAGAAGACAACCACTACCTTCTTCCACCAAGGCTCATCTTCAAACCCTGAGAAGATAGAGTTCCCCTTGATTATGCTTAGAGAATTCCTGAGTAAGAAGTAGGCAGGTAGAGCCAAAACCAAGACTGTGGCGTTGGTTAGAACAGTCAGAGGGGCAAATGTATGCAGATAGATAGGTGACTTGTACACAGGTAAGATGAAAGAAATCGTGACTAAAGCCTTAGCGTCCGCACCCCCATAAAACCCCATATAATACAGTATGAATGCCAAAGGAGCGGTTATTCCTATCGAAAACAACACAAGAAACCAGTCCGAGACTGTGCCGCTTATCATAAACTCATAGACCATGAATGAGACTCCGATGAGTGAGAAGACTACCCAAGGTTTGTCATCCACCTCGCGGCTCTTAATGTCCAGATAGGAGGCGTAGACTAGGATAACTAGGCTGACCGCGATCTTGTACTCTATCATCTTCTAACTCAACCAAGAGGCGTTTGATATAAGCTTGAGACTTTCACCTCTAATCATGAATTCTGATGCCACCTGACTCAGACAAGTAGAACGCAAGACCGATAGCCAACGACGCAGAAGCTACATAGACAAAATAAAGCCACACATAAACCCCGAAACCCTCTGCAAAGAGCATAACAGGCGAAATGAAGAGCAGCAGCCCGACAAGAACCTTAAAGTGAAGCATGGGCCGAGTCAATCCCCAGATATACATAATGCCATTGGCGAATATAATTCCCAAAGCAATATCGGCGAGGTACACTGAAAGTGTCATCAGCCAAGGAGAAATATCTAGAATTGGCCAGACACCTTTAACGTATAGAGTAGCAATAATCGCAATGAAGTTGTTGAATACAACTACTAAAGAGACTGCCATCTGGCTGAGAACCAAGATCTGAGAGACCTGTATGAACCAAGATATATCCGAAAACCTAATTGTAAAGTATATCATTATACTCGCGAAGACTATAAACATCCCGAACTTGGGGAACATCAAGCCTGGGAATCCTAGCTGTTCATAAAGCACTACACCCAGCGGGTTCGATTCATTAGCTATACCGCCTGGGTTGTTCAGAATCAACCATTGTGTAGTGGCGATGTCCAGAATAACGAAGAGTAGGAAGAGGAACAGTAAGAGCATAGCCATCTGTATTGTGAACTTTTGTCTCTCCTGAACCATCTTACATAGCACCGGTTGAACGAAATATCTCTAAATTGACAACAGGCGATATGCTAGACTATCCTGAACTTTAAAGTATGTACCTCGGAAAGCGCGTTAGCGTTAGCCCAGCTATCCCAGACGAAGACTTCAACAGTATAGGTGCCTTCATCCCAGAAAGGCTGCCCTGCAGTCTGGCCCACGAAGTCTCCAGGCTTCACAGAAGAAGACTGACACGCTATGAATACCAATTTGCCTGAACTATCTTTTATCTGAATTATGAAAAGAAGATCATGAGTCACAATGTCCGTATTGACAAGTGCAGCTCTCACACGCACCATAGATCCTTGATATAGCCATGCCATCCCGCCGTCAGTGAAGTTGTATACACCTAATGCTGCGATACGCACAACAGATGTTCCAAGCTTACCAAGCATAAAACTCGTATAATTGGTCACACCCCAATAGCTTCCCGAAACAGAGTAATTCCCAACCTGATCCCCTGGGTAAACTATCTCTGTAAAATTGAAATCACCAACGCCGTTCGGCGTCGCTTCAAGATCAACCCAGATTCCTCCAGACGGGTTCTTTATCATAACTTGGACAGGGCCCGAGATTACCGGCGAGATGTTTCCAGTGATGTTCACAAGATCCCCTGGAAGATATTCAGAAGCACTAGGAGTCAAAATCACCCTTACACCCACATATATGTGGGCCGCTGCGAAACCTAATGGTCCGTATGTGGCGTTTACAACCCAGTGGCCGTTATCTATTGAACGAACCGTGTAAAAGTCTTGGAAGATATATGATCCATCCGGCATAGGAGTGGTCTGATCGACGGCTACCATACATTCTGTTCCACAAGTATCATTCGGGCCGATCCTCAGAGTTACGCGGTAACCCTCTAACAGAGGAGAGACGCGTCCTGAGACAGTTATGGTTTCGTTAACCAGATAAACAATGCTATCTGTCTCGACGGTTATAGTCTGCTGTGTCTTCACCTGAAAGGTGGTGCTGTTACTAAGGGCCCGATAGGTTACTGATACCAAGTATGTCCCTGTCGAGTCAAGCTGCGAGATTGAGCCGACTGTAGCTCCAAAGTTTCCGTCTGAGTCGGGTAAAACAGATACTGATGCCCAGTTGCTTCCTGAGGGTTTGATGACTGTTATTTCCACTTGAGAGAGATCTACAATAGGTTCGCCTATGGTTCCAAAGATGTAGACCGATTCGCCTGCGACGTATGTCGGCTTTTCGGCGAATACGGATATCTTGGAGATGGCTGAAGTCAGTGGTATAGGCGTCAATATGGTCAGTAGAATCGATACCGCCAATACTGAAGAGATTATTTTTCTCAAGATCCGTTTAAACTGCTGCCTGATGAGTATTTATCTTTAGTATACTACAGTAATAGTTCTGGTATATAGATTTCAATTCCTGAAGATAGAGGTCTGTCGGGGTTATAGCCGATTGGCGCCGGTTACGAAGCACCTGCGCCCTCCTTTTTCTAAATAATTATCCCTCTTACGTAGCG
>JARPAQ010000030.1 GCA_029460375.1 Nitrososphaerota archaeon
AGGGTTCTCATATGGGGCTATATCGCTGTATCTGCCCGTTATCTGCATAATTGGCTCGTAGATGGCGGAGTCTGGTCTTGATTGGAATACTTCGCCTTCTTCCATAGCTTTTACATTTACTGGTAGGCTTTCCAAGAGTTTGGCCACCTCATATATTCCTGTAACTACACCCCATCTTCCCTCCTCCGGTATTCTTCTAGCATATACCTCCATAACCACTTCGGGATCTACGTTCTTCTTCCGAAGGACTTCAACAGCGTACTGGAAGTATATGTCTGTGGTCTCGGCGCTCTTTATCTCGTCCTCCTTCGCCAGCCAGAATAGCCTATCCTCGATATCTTTCATGCTCTCTGAACTCATCTGTAATATACACAGAGGAATATAAAATAAACCTGTGCTTGCATTTGTAAGATAGACCTGTATTAAAGCGTCTACACAGAAGAGGACAGATGGAATAAGGAAGCATCAAAGCATCAGTATACGGTCATTTCCAGAATGTATATCCAGCCTATTCGCACTGGCGTAGCATATCAGAGTGACGCCGGTCTTCTGCGCAGCGAGAATACCTGAATAGATAGGCCCTCTCATCGAAACCGAAATAGGGATATTCATGCGAGCAGCCTTAAGCACCATCCCCGCAGGTTGACGACCCGAAGTCACAACTACGCTATGCGCGAAATCCACACGATCTCTAGCAGCCGCCCCCAAGACCTTGTCAACTGCGCTGTGCCTGCTGACGTCAAGAAGATAATGCTTAAGCTCACCCTCTTCGAATAGTGCTGCCGAATGAATTCCACCAGGGTGCTTTTCATCCTTCTGCTTCAGGTTGAACTCTCTCACCATTCGACTTAACTCCGCCGCGTCTACCTTATAATCAGAAGTCACTTTTGGAAGGTTCAATCTATCGCTCAGCTTCAAATAATGTTCAAGTGATACACATTCACTTGTGATCACCTGAGTCTTCTCAGCTGTTTCGATGCGACTTGTCACGTCAGTCTTTGTTTCGACGATTATGTTGGTTCCTTTTACCTCCAGGTGCTCTATTTGATCTATATCATCTATGATGTTTTCGTCGAGCAGGTAGCCGGTAGCGAGTTCTTCGAGGCGGGTTGGGGTGGCCATTATCGTCACAGCGTCTCTGTTGTTCACTTTTATGTGCGCCGGAGCCTCAAGTGTTACGTCGCTCTCAACTGTGCGAGGGCTGCCTTCTCTCAAGTACAGCCGAAGATGCTTAACCTTCTTAGTGGACATATGGATATCTTCAGCAGCCTCTGATACACCTTTAGAGACGCCTTTTCTAAGATAGAGTATAAGCCCATCATCAACCTTCTCAACCTTCAACACTCTGTTCCCTATTCTACCTGCCCAGACCGATATGTCGGTCTCAGCAGTAGGATCCTGGGTTATCACCTTAAGCATCTGGCCCGTTTTCAACCCTAGCATAGCTTCCCTTGTCATCAAAACTGGGACAGGGCATATCGCGTCTTCAGTGTCCAGCACCTTGTCAGGGTGAAGTGTGGCCTTCTTCAGCATTCAGTATCAAATGCGGTGAGACTGGTTATAATGATTACGCTTCGAATCTATCCGCATAAGTTTACAACGATGGAGACCCGGTAAAATCTTCCCTGAAACCGCACGATCTTCGACTCATATCTACCCGAGGAAACTGAATTGGCGCCTAACAGCTCCGCGATTGCTTCTACTTCTGATAAGGTAGTGTGTGTTGCACTCGGCGTCGCGATGAGCTCGTACGCATCTTCAGGATACTCGGTTGACACCCGCAGGTGTTCATCATCAGCCCGTCTAAAGGTCTCCTGTAGCGCCGGAAACCTTGCTACTTCAGCATCCTCTAGTTCCAGAGCTTCGTATTCCAGACCTCTGAGCCGTATTGCGTTGACCCATGCGGGATTATCTGAAGAGCTCATCAGTATCTTGTTAGGATCTGACAGGTGAGCGTGCGCCGCAGGCTTCGCAGATTATGAACTGGAGGCGTTTCACCTTTTCTATATGTGTATCAGGTCTGCCGCAGATAGGGCATAGAACTCTCTCGTTCATGTATCTATTTAGGATGACTGCGAATGACTGTTTATCTCTTCGTCCTATGAATATCGCTCTTTCACCGTCCATTGATGCTGCTGTCGCCAACTCCTTCGCCAGATACATCAGTATCTTGCCCGGTTCTCGCCTCATTATTCTAGGGTAGTCCATAAAGTTCTTGAATATTGTCTTTCGACCCTGCCAGTAAGTTATAGGTGAAGGCAGCTCTACCCTCTGATCAACACTCTTTGCAACTGAAGGGCCTAAACCTTTTCTAAGACGCTTTAATAGATCATCATACGACATACTCATCTTTGAACACTCCTGATCCCTTGATATTCAGACTAAGGTAAGGCTTGGTCTAAAAGCATTATGCTCTTACTATCTGACTCTTGAGCTGGTAAGGGAGAGTGTATACTAGTCCAAAAAGAGTTACTTAGATAATCACGCTCCAGAAAATAAACGCTTAACTACTTCTTTATTTGCCCGAAGTTCGTGAATGTAGAATGCCCAAGAAGATTGCTTTGATACGTGGAGACGGTGTAGGCCCCGAGCTCGTAGATGCCATGCTCACAGTACTGAACGCCGTAGGTACCAAGGCTGAGATTACGAATTGCGACGGAGGTCTGGAGTGGTGGCAGGCACACGGTGGGTCTTCATTTATACCACCTGAGTCATGGGATCTTCTGAAATCTGCAGACGCCTGCTATAAAGGGCCGACAACTACTCTACCTACTCCGGATACACCTAAGAGCGTGGCTGTAAGTATTAGGCAGTTCTTTGATCTTTATGCGAATATAAGGCCTATCAAGACTTTCCCTAACCAAGTTGGACCTCTTGGCGAAGTTGACTTCGTCTGTGTTCGTGAAGGAACCGAGGGCCTATACACTGGGTTAGAGCATAGGTTGAGCGACGACTGCGCGATAACTATCAGGAAGATTACGCGGAAGGCCTGCACCCGTATAGCTAAGTACGCGTTCAACATGGCGAGAGAGAAGAGCTGGAAGAAGGTCATAGCGATCCACAAAGGGAATATACTAAAGGAGACCGACGGCTTATTCCTCAAGATAGTTGAAGAAGTAGCAAAGAATTACTCGGACGTGGAGTTGGAACCATACTTCATCGACAACTTCGCCCAGCAGCTTGTGAAGAACCCCCAGCGTTTCAATGAAAACATTGTGATGAGCACCAACCTCTTCATGGATGTAATATCCGAGGAGGCATCGGGGCTTATAGGGAGTATAGGGTGTGTTTACTCAGCCAACATCGGGGATAAATACGCTATGTTCGAACCTGCACATGGAAGTGCTCCGAAGTATAAAGGGATGAACAAGGTCAACCCCACAGCTACGATACTGTCAGGCGCATGGATGCTGGACTACTTAGGTGAAAAAGATCTCTCGGACGCTATATTCAAAGCCACTTTCGACGTGTTAGCCGAGGGTGTCACAGTTACATACGATCTGAAGGGCAACGCATCTACATCGGGGATGGCCGAAGTCATCGCTAAAAAGGCGAAAGACGCACTGGCGCAGAGCTAGGGCGACCTCACCAGTGTCTTATGATTAGGCGTTGTTTTGTAGGCCGCATCTTACATAATAGATATGACAGCCCTATCCTCAAGTATAGTGCAGTAGGATGCTGGATAATCTGAAAGTAAGGCAGAACCTTAGACTTGCAGAAGAGATTATAAATCGGTGTATAGGTCGAAATGGCTTCTACGCAAGCACTCAACTTTATCAGAAGCAGTACTGGATACGTGATTTGGCGTACAGCCTAGAGCCTCTCTTGGACTTGGGGTACTCCGATATTGTGAAGAGGCATCTTGAATATAGTCTTCATAAGCAGAAGATGACCGGCGAGATTCCGCAGAGGATAATTCAGATGCCTCCATCAATATCCGGTGTTATTCTACTGGTCAAGACTCTTTTGAGACGGAACCCCACCTTGTTAATCAGGCATATTCCAACTTACGATAGTGATCTGCTTATGCTGACTAGTATCTTGAAGTACGTCGAGGAGACCCATGATGCAGAGTTTAAAGAACGATATGCAGAGCAGATGAAAAATATTTGGCGCCACCTAGATACTCTTCTTATCGACAAGTTGCTTCCGGAGGCGGACTGGCGTGACGCTATGCTCAACTATGTGTCCAAAAAGACATTCTGTAATCAGGTTCTATTGATAACCGCATACCGTCTAGCAGGCAAGAAGAGCGAGATGCAAGAGGTCAAAAGGATTGTAAACATCATATTATGGGATGAAAACCTAGGCCATTACCAAGACTACCTCGGCTCGACCGGATTCGACACCCTCGGCCACTCCTTAGCCATTCTTGAAGACATAATACCGAAGAAAAGGATAGAAAGCGTAATCAAAGCTCTTCAAGAGTCTTCGACACGATCCGGTTACAGAAACATCACGCCAAGTTACTCTGAACAGGAATGCGGCCAGGCGCCTGAGTATTACCA
>JARPAQ010000001.1 GCA_029460375.1 Nitrososphaerota archaeon
GATAAGATCGGCGCAGAAGATTGAAGATCTCTTCTTGGAGGAGGGTGGGAGTTTTCAGAACGGTTCTTCCGAGCGTAACTCAGAATCTTCGGTGTAGATGCAGTTTCGACTCCAGTTTTTGCAGTGATTGATTCCAGTATAGTTATTTGCCTCAACTTGGCAATAGGTTCATTGATTTTGGTCGTTCATATAAGGCGACAAGTGGTGCACTTTACGACGGCTCTAGTAAAATTGGGTAACTGGGGGTTGGCTACTTGAAACCTGAGAATTGGCATTCTTTAGATGTGAACGAGGCTCTACGTATCCTAAGTTCAAGCAGGGAAGGCCTAAGTAGTGAAGAGGCTTCAAGACGGCTGGCACAGTACGGTCCGAACGAACTTCAGGAAGAGAAGAGGATTTCGCCGTTCAAGATTCTTCTGGATCAGTTCAAACAGTTTCTGATAATTATACTTATGATAGCAACCGCGATATCGGTACTTTTAGGCGAGGTTACCGATGCTATTGTGATCTTCGCTATAGTTGTCGCTTCAGCCGTATTGGGCTTTATTCAGGAGTACCGTGCGAGCAAGGCGGCAGAGGCTCTGAAGAAAATGGTGACCACCTCAGTCAAGGTGATCCGAGACGGTCGAGAAGAGAGGGTTAGTTCTTCTGAAGTGGTGCCGGGTGATGTGATGCTACTCTCACCGGGTGATAAGGTGACCGCCGATTCACGCATTATTACTGCAAACAACTTTAAGGTGAATGAAGCGCCTCTGACGGGGGAAGCGGATTCTGTAACGAAAGATCCATCTTCACAACCAGTGGAGACAGGTCTTCACAACAGGATGAGTATGGTATTTGCAGGGACTGTCGTCACATATGGTCGTGCTACTGCTGTGGTTACATCTACTGGCATGGCAACAGAGTTCGGCAAGATAGCTTCGATGCTGCAGACGGTAGAGGTTGAGGTGACGCCGCTTGAGAAGAGGATGGCTCATCTGGGGCGCATGCTCGGCTTGATATCAATAATCGTCGTGGCTGTTGTCTTCACACTAGGTGTCCTTAGAGGCCATGGGTTCTTGGAGATGTTCCTCTGGGCTGTAAGTCTTGCCGTAGCGGCTGTGCCTGAAGCTCTCCCCGCGGTTGTCACTGGCAGCCTTGCGATGGGTATGCAGATGATGGCCAAACGTAATGCCATAGTTAGGCGGCTGCCTGCGGTTGAGACTCTCG
The DNA here is from genome assembly GCA_029460375.1 of Nitrososphaerota archaeon. Taxonomy (GTDB): domain Archaea; phylum Thermoproteota; class Nitrososphaeria; order Nitrososphaerales; family JACPRH01; genus JARPAQ01. Next base: position 1,210 of record JARPAQ010000001.1, read on the forward strand.
GTAGCACATCGGTCATCTGCTCAGACAAGACAGGCACCCTCACGAAGGGTGAAATGACTGTTCGCGAATTATACTTCGACAGAAGAAAGGTTGAGGTTACAGGCGTTGGATATACACCTGAAGGCGAATTTGTAGGCGGCTCTCCTGATACAGATGGGCCATTTATGCAGTCGGCTCTGCTATGTAATGATGCTCGGCTGGTGCGGACTGGCGATTCATGGAGCATAGAGGGTGATCCTACTGAAGGTGCACTGGTGGTCTTGGCGTCGAAGTCAGGGTTGGTTCAGGCGGAGGTTGTCAGTCAGTATCCGAGGGTAGGTGAGGTTGTGTTTAGCTCTGAACGTAAACGTATGACGACTGTTCACAGGACTCCAGACGGGAAGCTCTTCGCTTACTTGAAGGGTGCTCCTGAAGTGATACTTGAGAGGTGCAGTAATCTGCTCGTGGAAGGCCGCGTTTTGAAGATGGTGGAAAGGGAGAGGAAAGAGATTGTTGCTGAGAATGAATCTATGGCAAAGAAGGCTCTTAGAGTTCTAGGCTTCGCCTACAGGGAGATACCTTCAGGCACAGAGACGTTCAGTGAAGATCTGGAGCAGGATATGATATTCACTGGGTTGGTTGGTATGATGGATCCGCCGCGGGAGGAGGTGAAGAGGGCTGTCGGCCTATGCGCTGAAGCGGGTATTAAGACGGTTATGATAACTGGTGACAACAAGTACACCGCCATGGCTGTTGCACGTGAATTGGAGATACTTGACAGAGGTAGGGTCTTGACAGGAGAAGAACTTGAAAAGATAAGCGAGGAAGAGTTTGAAAGCATTGTCGAGGATGTATCTGTCTATGCAAGAGTATCTCCTGGCGACAAGATGAAGATAGTGCAGGCTCTTAAGAAGAAGGGGCACATAGTAGCCGCTACGGGCGACGGGGTGAATGATGCTCCGGCTCTGAAGGCGTCCGATATAGGAGTGGCTATGGGGATAACTGGAACAGAAGCTACCAAGGAAGCTTCCGATATGATACTTCTTGACGACAACTTTGCCACTCTCGTTTCGGCTGTTGAACGGGGTAGAATGATATACGCCAATATCAAGAAGTTCCTAGCTTACCTACTCTCCAGCAATGTAGGGGAGCTGATGATTATGCTGTCAGCGGGTCTGATGGGTCTACCTCTCCCCCTTATAACAATCCAGATACTTTGGGTAAATCTGGTGACCGACGGGTTGCCCGCGATAGCGCTTGGTGTCGATCCACCTGAAGATGACCTTATGAAGTATCCGCCGAGAAAACCAGATGAAACGGTGTTCACTACAGGGATAAAAGCCATAATCCTAACCATGAGCGTACTCATGACTATAACTCTCATACCTCTGTTCTACACATATGGCCCCGTCTTCGATGAGCCGGAGTTGCTGAAGGCCCGTACAATCGTCTTCACCTCGATAGTGATGTTCGAAGTCTTCAACACCTTCAACTGCAGATCCGAGCGGCACTCCATCCTTCGTGTGGGCCCTTTCAAGAACCGCTACCTCCTAGTTGCACTGGCATCATCGATAATTCTGCAGCTAGCAGTGATATACATCCCCTCGCTTCAATCCTCGTTCGGAACCGTAGCCTTGAATATATTTGATTGGCTCATCATAATCGGAGTATCCGCTACCGGGTTGATCGGGGTGGAAGCTGTGAAAGCCTACTTGAGACGGAAGAAGTAGACTTAACCGCTATACTAATATCTGGTGATTAGATCTTTTCAGATATGTTGGCTCGTAACGCGATAATTCTAGGAGCAGCTGGGAGGGACTTTCATAACTTCAATATCTACTTCCGAGATAACCCTGACTACCATGTAGTAGCCTTCACCGCGACTCAGATACCGTTCATAGTCAACCGAATCTACCCATCTGACCTTTCAGGTTATTTATACCCTAGAGGAATACCGATATACAACGAAGACAAACTCCTACACTTGATAAGAGACCACAAGGTTCAAGACGTCTTCTTCGCATACAGTGACGTTTCTCATGAACAGGTGATGCACCTCGCATCCATTACACAAGCAGCAGGTGCAACATTCCATCTTTTAGGGCCCACCGACACCATGCTGTCCACAAACAAACCTGTGGTGGCTGTGGTTGCTGTAAGAACAGGCGCAGGGAAGAGCACCGTGTCTCACTTGGTTGAAGAGGTAGCTCGTAAACTCGGTGTGAAGCCTGTGGTAGTTAGGCACCCTATGCCGTATCAACGTCTAGACGCACCTGTTCGGCGATATGAAACCTATGATGATCTCCTAAAGTATGAAGCAACCATCGAAGAGAGAGAAGAATTCGAAGCATATGAAAAAGAAGGTGTAATCGTATTCGCCGGCGTAGATTACGAAGCGATATTACGAGAAGCAGAGAAGGAAAGCGACATAATCATATGGGACGGCGGAAACAACGACTGGAGCTTCTATAAACCCAACCTGAACATAGTCGTGGTAGACCCACTTAGAGCTGGTGAAGAAGACAGATACTACCCAGGTGAAACCAACATAAGGATGGCCGATATAATCGTCGTGAACAAAGTAAACACCGCATCAAAGACCGATGTTCAAAAGACGATAGAAGCATCAAAACGCCTCAACCCGTCAGCAGAAGTGTTCAAAATAAGATCAGAAGTAAAAGTTGACAGACCCGAACTCGTAAGAAAGAAGAAGGTTGTCGTAATCGAAGACGGCCCCACCCTAACACACGGCGGCCTCAAGACGGCCGCAGGGGCTGAAGCTGCAGAGCATCTTAACGCCACCATAGTTGATCCCCGAGAGAGCGCAGTAGGCTCAGTAGCAGAAGCCTACAAAAGATACCCGTGGATAGGGCCCGTAATACCATCTCTAGGATACAATTCTTCTCAGCTGAAAGATCTGGAAACCACCATAAACACAGTCAAATGCGACACAGTTCTTCTAGGAACTCCAGCCGACCTTAGACGCCTAATAACTATATCCAAGCCCGTCGCACGGGTACACTTCCGAGCTGTAGATGAAGGCAAGCCGCTCCTTACAGAGTATCTATCTGAAAAGATAAGACGCCTCTGCGAATAGACTTCTAAATGTAGGTAAGCGCCTTAGGCAGAACCTCGATGCCTCTCATTATTCCAAAGCTTCCTCTAGCAGCCTCCCTCTCTGTGAACCTGCAGACGGCATCACGTTTCACTTTTGGGCCTGATATTAGAACTGGCACAGGATCCGCGCTGTGACCCTTAAGGCTGCAGGGGGTGGAGTGATCTGCTGAAACTATAAAGATGGTATCATCTAAACCAGCCTTCTGGACCAGTATGTTGAAGAATTCAGCGTCTATCTGCTCTACTACACTTGTCTTGCGTTTCGCATCTCCGTCGTGCCCCGGTTCGTCAGGCCCTTTAATGTGAATATAGACGCCGTCGTACTTGTCTATAAGTTCAAGAGTCTTCTTGGCCTTGATTTCATAATCTCTAATGCCGCCTGCCTTATGATCGCTCATACCAGTTATCTTAGCTACACCCTTTTCGACAGGCATATCGAGTATAGAGGCGAATTTTACGCCGAAGCGGTCAGATATCTTCTTTATGTCGGGTAGAGTGTTTCCAGCATCCCTGAGGAGCAGCACGTTGGCAGGCTTCTTTCGATTCTTCTCTCTATCTTGATTCACCTTATGTGTCTTCAGAATGGACATCGCCTTCTCCGTAAACTCGTTCACGAGATCCGCCGTCAACCTTGCATCTTCTGAACTGATCTGTGGTTCAGCCTTCTGGGCATAGAGTCTACTCTTGATCTCCTTCGCTACACCCATACCTCCAATTCGTGCATATGCAGGATCGGTGTTGCTTATCTCAGCGGAGAGAGGTCTTCCAGATACTCTTATCGTTAAGACTGCTCTGTGGGCGACTGTGGGCACGAACTTGAATTCTGCGCCGTGTGAGAGCTCCAGACCGTTTACAGCATCAGCTAGCTTCAACGCTTCTTTCTGAGTAACATTACGACCTGCCCGTCTATCTATGACAATCCCATCTTTACCAAGCGTAGCGAAGTTAGCTCTTAAAGCTATATCTCCATCTCTGAAGTCCATACCTATCCCTATGGCCTCGACAACACCTCGGCCGAAGTAGTTTGAAGACAGGTCATACCCCAGCATACTGAAGACCGCGATATCCGACTCGGGTGATATACCCTTACCGACAGGATAAACGATACCAGTTGCACCCATTCTAGCGAGCCTATCTAGATTCGGAGTGTACGCCGCCTCCAGAGGTGTGAGGTGGTTCAACGCTGGATCTGGTCTATCGCCCACACCGTCGAGCAGAACATAGATCAGCTTACTCATAGTCAGACCGCTGATGGATAAAGACTCTATCTCTAATACCTTTATCGATAAACCAGATACGCTGCTAGAACTTGTAACCAGTTTGAAACGGCTTTCTTCCACAGATTATTGAGTTTCGGCTCTAATGGCATTTCACACAGGGAATCGTAACAGGCTTCTTCTCGGTCGGGAATAGGGCGTTTTTAAGATGGCATGTGGTGC
>JARPAQ010000175.1 GCA_029460375.1 Nitrososphaerota archaeon
AGGGTCTAGGCACGGATTTATCAAATATCAGAGATTAGGCGAAAAGAAGCCCAAAATGAACGATTATAACAGTCGCCTTAACCCAACAACCGAGCTAAATCTGCCTATAGTAACCTTGCATATTAACTATAACACCCTAGAGGGCCTTGAAGTTTTCAGTCCAGGTGACATACGCCCGGAGCATTTCGCCTGAGACACTGGGCCTCCTCTTCTTCAGAACCTCTTTGAAGTCGGCAAGCGTTATGGCTCTGGGTTGAGCATCTTTATCGTGAGCGGCACCTGTTTCGAAGAGTTCAGACACGACCTTTATCTGAACTGATTGACATATGTCTTTTATATCGCTGCCTGAATACCCGTCAGTAATATCAGCAAGCTCCTCCAGTTTCACTTCGGGATCTAGTTTAATGGGTGCAGTGTACTCTCTAAACATCGCTATTCGCGCCTCTTTGTCAGGTAGCTGCACATAGATCCTTTTCTGGAAACGTCTTAAGAAAGGCCAGTCGAGAGCCCACGGTTTATTGGTCGCCCCTACAACGTATAAATGAAGATGCTTACCTTTGTCAATAATGCCGTCCATCTCCTTCAAGAACTGATTCCTAGCACGCACTTCACCCCCAACCTCCTGCGTCCTAGAACCTAAGAGGGAGTCAAGCTCATCAATGAAGATAATCACAGAGGGGGCTCCGTTCTTCAGCATATCCCGAGCCGAGTTAAAGAGTTTAGCAACATTCCGCTCAGCCTCCCCCAACCACTTGGACATGATAGATGCCGCATCTACCGTTATAAAGTAACCGTCTATCGTAGCTGCAGTCGCAGCCGCAAGCATCGTCTTACCACATCCTGGAGGGCCGTACATCAAGATGCCTCTAGGCCAGCCTAGAGGGAAGAGATCTGGACGTTTGATTGGGAATATCATAGATTCGCGGAGGGCTCTCTTGGATTCGTCCAGCCCTATTACCTCGTCCCATTTTACATTGGGTTTCTCCTTGATTATGAGCTCTTCATACGAAGCTTTAAAGGACTGCACAACTTGGGGAGATTGAGGAGCATTACCTACGGCAACCTCGTGCTCCGTCTCTCCTGTCTGTGATTCCATTATGCTATATCCGTGGGCCGAGGTTAGAGCTTTGATTCTTTCTTGATAGGCCGTTGCTCTATCGAGGTAGAGTCTGTTCAAGTTGTAGTCTGGATATAGTTTCGCGAGTTTTATAAGGCTGGAGATTGCTTTTTGATACATCTGAATAGCCATACCTCGCGCACCCTGTGAATCGAGCCGTATAGCTTCAGACGCGTACTTACCTGCAGCATCCTCCAACTCTTTTGCCGCCGACATCACGTTCTCACCTATCTGCACATCCTAACTTTAACTTACCGTCAGAGACCATCTTAAAGACCGCCTTTTCAACTTCATCCGCGGGTAGATTTAGAGCTATCGCCGCTTCAATCACATTCAAGCAGCCATTCTTGGTGTTTATATAGTTGAATACACTCTCCTCCACATTACTCTTTTCTTTGGGCTTGGATATCACTGTCGGCTGAAATTCAGATTCTTCGGAAGGCTCACCCGTCGCCAGCAACGCGACCTTTTGGGCCTTATCCAATATAGAATCGCCACTCGCCGAAAGAAGCGATTGAGGGAAGCCATCCCTTAACTCCATAGCCTTCTCCTCCGCAAAGAGTTTAGCCTTCTCGAACAACTCTTCCCCTCCTTCATTCTGGATATCGAGAGATATAGATGGGGACAGGTTTCCGAGGTTTACCAGTGTCTCAGAGAGCGTCGTGTTGACCTCGTCAGTAGCATTTTCAAGCGCGGGTACGACGCCTGAGACGGATTTACTGATGTTCTTCATAATCTTGAACGCTTCATTCATATTTGCAAACACATCTCCAACATCACGAATACTTTCAATCCTTACAATTATCTGAGTCAAAGCCAGTTCGCTGACCCTAACTACGCGTAAAACCTTCTTCACCTCCGAGAGTTCAACAGCATAGACAGATGCACGGTTGTCATCTCTACGTTCAATCGCCCGCACAACATGCTCAAAGAGTGACTGCCGTCTACTTTCAAGCCTTAGGCCAAGAGCTGCAACTTCGCGTTTATGAACTTCTATACGTTTCGCAGCGGCGATGAGCTTCTTCTTCAACCCACCTCCACCGCCAAAGAGCCGCTCTACAAGTTTCAAAAATAGCCACCCAGTCTATCCTCTAAACATTTCCTCCGATGGAAACCTATTCCAACTAGGTACACTATCAACTACTCCTATTTACATTGCAAAATAGTCAGGTGGACAGCTGCTTCCAATCCGACAGAGGTTTTTTCAAACCACGGTCGAAGAGGGTGCAACTGTCACATTGTCCTCTTCCGTATTGGGCTAACCGAAGCTTGCTGTTCCAGTAGGTGACGAACCAGCCGCGACTGGTAGGTCTGGGAACTTGTCCTTCATTCTCTGCTCTGCAACTGCTGACGCCTCCACCATTATCTTCTCTGCTTCTTCATTTGCTGCCTCGAAGTTCAATGTTGATCCTCCTAGCTGCCCAGCGTCTACGAGTATACCGCTTAGCAGTCCACTGATTTCTCCTATTTCGCTTTCAGCTTCTGGCAATACGCTTGTAAGCCCGCCTTTTACGCTTCTTATGACTGACATTGCAGGAGTGAGTGTGACTACTATGTCGCCAAGCTCCTGTACTGTATTGAGCCTCATCGTTATCTGTTCTAACGCTAGTTTAGCTGACATCACCATCTTGTTCATCTTTCGAACTTCTGAGAGCTCGTTCGCGAAGACTGATGCGTGCGCCATGTCGTGCTTCTGGATTGCGGATACTACTTTCCTGAAGATAGATTGA
>JARPAQ010000031.1 GCA_029460375.1 Nitrososphaerota archaeon
GCATTTCTCAGAGTCGTAGAGACGAATAAAGAAGCAAACACGCCTTTAGACATAATTGATAGGCTTTACGCGATACGGTATGTAGATGTGGAAAAGGAGCTGAAGCAGCTCGACCCTGATATGAACTCCTTCTTTAAGATAAATTCTGATGAAGATGTTCAGAAGGCCCGAAATATAGCTAATACACTTAGGAAGAAATAGCGCCTCTTGGTAGATATATGTGTGCTCAGTCGCTGTCTTCTTTGGTGAAGTCTCGTCAACATACTCTTTCCCCTCAGGCCACCCCATGTCAGGAGACCGTGCCAAAGCTTTCTGGAGTGAAATGGAGAAACAAGGTCTAAACAAACCGGGCAGTTTAAAGATTCACCAGCCTGTACAGGCTTCTGAAGAAGATCTTCGCCTATTCCACACGAAGAAATACATCGATTTCGTCAAGAAGTCTTCAAAGACAGGGGTGGGAGTTCTAGATTATGGTGACACTCCAGCGTTCAAGGGGGTTTTTGAAGCTTCAAGCTATACCGTGGGTTCCACACTGCATGGGCTCGATATGGTTATGCGAAAGGAGGCTGAGCACGCGTTTAACCCGATAGGAGGACTGCACCACGCTAGGAGTGGCTCAGCGGCGGGTTTCTGCGTATTCAACGATGCTGCTATAGCCATCATTCAGGCTGAAAAAAAGTACGGTTTGAAACGTATACTGTACGTGGATATAGACGCGCACCACGGGGATGGAGTCTTCTACGCCTTCTATGATGACCCGAAGGTATTTGTAGCGGATATTCATGAAGACGGTAGATTTCTCTACCCCGGAACAGGCTCTGAAGACGAAAAAGGAGGAAGTACAGCTGAAGGGACTAAGCTCCCCATACCTCTGCCTCCATCTGCGGATGATGAACAGTTCATAGAAGCCTTCAAGCGGGTAGAGATCTTCGCGTCGAAAGTAGAGCCAGATCTGGTACTCTTTCAGTGTGGTGGAGATGGTTTAATGAACGATCCGATAACTCATCTAAGATACACCCCGCAGGCTCACAAATATGCTGCAGATAGCCTTCACCAGATAGCTCACAAATTCAGCAAAGGACGAATTTTAGCAATGGGCGGCGGAGGGTACAACTCTGAGAATACCGCTAAAGCCTGGGTTGAAGTTGTTAAGGTCTTTCTAGAGCATACAGCCGACTAGAGACTCCACCTGTATGCCAGCCGTTCCAACCGTTTCAACGCGTTTACTCTGTCTTTGTCACCCAGCCGAGCAGATTCTACAGATTCCCGCACGAACCTTATACTTTCATCCATAACTTTTCGGTTAACCGGAAAAGGGACTCCATCCTTACCGCCGTGTGCAAAGCTGAATTTGACAGGATCTCGCCAACTTGGAGGCTTGCCGTAAATCAACTCTGCTACTAGCGCCAGAGCCCTCACAGTGGCGGGCCCAACCCCTCTTTGGCTGATGACCTCTTCGTAATTCTTTGGCTGTCTGTCGTATAGCTCTCTGAAGATTCTCCAATTCAAGTTTCGAGGCATTCGGTACTCTAGAAATACGGGGTGAGGTTCAGATGGTTTCGACCAATAGTCAAGCGAAGCCTCTTTCGATCCTATTCGGGATATAGATGAAATCAAATTGTTTGTGTCTCCTTTCACGAGATCAACACAGATCTTCTGATTCTCCTCAGAAGCCCGAGCGGTCATATCGAGAACACGATCCTTCAAAGTATCGCCTATTATAGCATCATGAGGCTCCAAGACAAAGCTCTTGACATGCTGAGAGAGCCAGTGGTACCTCCGCGCTGTTCGATCATTTACATCCAGCCCTTGTTGAATGACACACCAGTTTCCTCTTTCGCTTACAAAGAAAGTATGGTGATATATGGGGTACCCCGCCTGAACCGCTGCTGTATCTGTCTTTGCACACATCCTGCTGGCATACTGAAGTTTCTCAACTCGATTCGTCGACAGGTTGAACTCGTTACCTATCTGCAAGATCTCATCAGGAGTCTTCTTGGATACCCGACCTTTTCCACCAGCGACCCTTATCCCATGATCCTCCACGGTCAAAGCACTTTTCAGAACACCTGTAACCACCGTTGTCAGCCCCGACGAGTGCCAGTCGAAGCCTAAAACGCAGCCGAAGGCCTGGAACCAATATGGGTCTGATAATCGTTGTAGAAAAGTATCTGGGCTCTGCTCTTCCGCGATGAGGCGCACCATCTCTCTTGATAGGCGTTTCATCCTTTGTGTGAGCCATCGGGGTGCGTGACCGCCGTGCAGAGGAAGGATCACATGGCCGGTCTTCTTCATCTATAGGAACTATTGGGACATCGGTTTTTTAAGTTGTTCGCCGTGGTTGCTGTTAGGTTGAGTGAGCTTAGGTTTACTTAAAATGCATATTGTTTAGTATGTTTGTTTACAAAAAAGTCTTTTATTCTTCACCTAATATATATTATATAGAGGTTGAAAATTGCTAACTCACATAAGGTTTAGCGAATCTTGAAAGGTTGAAAAAAATTGAGCTCAGTCGATAAGCAGGAGCCGCCGATAATAGTCTGTGGATGGTGTGGACGCAAGCTTGGCACAGGGTACTTTTTCAGGTGTAAAGACTGCTCAACAACCTACTGTTTTATTCATAGAGATCGGCACGTATGCACTGTTAAAGTTAAAGCTTCTAAGCCGCGAGATCGAAGAAAGGTAACCGCCACGTAGCAGAAGAGCTGTTTTATATCTTTGTTAAAGCTTTTTCAAGTACATAATTATTGGTAAAAAGTTTTATCACGACATACTTTTAAGTTTGGACTATATTGTTAGGTGGATTATACCTTGTCTGATTTAGTAAAGACCATCTCGAAGAATCTTACAAGCGACGCCTTTTTCTACTCAACACAGTCAAAGTAATTCGGGTGAATGGAGATGACGACCAAGATGCTCACGATTGAGGATATAGAACCGGAAGGGAAGACCATATTGGCAAGAGTCGACTTGAACACACCCGTGGATCCTAAGACCGGTAAACTCATGGATCTGAACAGAATCGCCGAAGCTTCTGTAACTATACGAGACCTCAAGAACTCAAAGGTCGTAGTTGCGTCACATCAAGGGCGAGTTGGACGGGACGACTTCATCAGTCTGGAACAGCATGCGGAAGCCCTAAGCAAGTATTTAGGTTACAAAGTAAAGTTTGTGGACGACATATTCGGGCCCACTGCCAGAGAACAAATTGACTCCCTGTCAGACGGAGAAGTTCTGCTTCTGGATAACCTTCGGCTGGCGGCGGAGGAGAACAATGAGTTCACACCAGCGGATGCAGCAAAGACTATACTCGTTCAACGGTTATACAAGCACTTTGATGCTTGTGTGCTCGACGCTTTTCCAACTGCACATAGATCTTGTCCCTCTATAGTAGGGTTTGCGGAGCTTCTGCCGGCATGTGGAGGTAGGTTAGTGGCTAAGGAGTTGAAGGCTCTCAACAGAATCCTTACCATAGCTAAGGGTCTTTACACTACGGTTCTGGGCGGTGCGAAGATATCTGATCGTCTTGAGGCGATAGATACGCTTATCGAGAATAAGCGGGCGGATAAGGTTCTGCTCACGGGCTTGGTTGCGAACATATTTCTTCAGGCGTCAGGCCGTATAAGTGACCCTCTTGGATTACAAGATGAGGATAGGTATGTACGGAAAGCTGAGAAACTGCTTTCAAACTATCCTGACATCTTTGAAATGCCTGTGGATGTTGCTGTGGAAACGAGTGGTTCGAGATTAGAGGTTGCGGTGGAAGATCTGGAGCCTGGTCAGAAGATTATGGATATAGGTAGCGCTACGATAGATCATTACTCGCGGCTAATTCGCAGCTCAGGCACTGTGTTTATGAGCGGGCCCCCAGGGCTCTTCGAGAACTCGGCGTTCACCAAAGGAACTGAAGAACTTTTGAGGGCTATGGCTTCATCTCTAGGTACAACAATCGTCAGCGGCGGGCATCTTAGCGCGGCTCTAGAGCGTTTCGGGATAAAGGGGTGGATAGATTATGTAAGCACTGCTGGGGGTGCTCTTGTACTCTTTCTTGCAGGTAAGAATCTACCCCTGTTTGAAGCGCTAGATAAGGCTGCTAGGAGGATGAAGAAGTGATAACGGTTGGCGTCGTTGGTTATGGCGTAATAGGTCGAAGGGTGGCTGATGCTGTTTCAGCCCAGCCAGATATGCAAGTAATCGGCGTAGTCAAGAAGAAACCCGACTACAAAGCGAAGCTCGCGATTTCAAAAGGCTTCTCAGTATACGCAGCTGACGGTGAAAGCAGGAAAATGTTCGAAGATGCGGGTCTTCAAATTTCAGGCGAGATTAAAGACCTTGTGAGTGAGGTGGATATAGTGGTTGACGCATCTCCAGGCAAGGTCGGAGCAAGTAACAGAGATGTCTACCGTAGTCTTGGGAAGAAGGTTATCTATCAAGGCGGAGAGCCGGCGGATGTAGCTGACCTCTCCTTTGTTGCTCAATGTAACTTCGAGAAGGCTGAAGGAAAGAGTTCCGTTAGAGTAGTTTCGTGCAATACTACGGGTCTTTGCAGACTTCTGAATGCTTTGGATACGAACTTTGGGATAGATAAGGCTCGGGTTGTGATAATTAGGCGAGCAACGGATCCTGATGAACCCGGGAAAGGTATAATCGACGCTGTATCTTTAGATCCTGTACATATACCGTCTCATCATGGCCTTGATGTCAACACAGTTTTACCGCACGTGAAGATAATCACGACTGCTGTAAAGATACCTACGACTCATATGCATGTTCACACCTTGATGATCTCCTTGAAGGACAGCACTGCCACGAAAGATCAAGTAATCGATGTATTGAACGGCACCACACGCATACTTCTGATTTCGAGTAAGGATGGTTTCAAATCTACAGGGCAGGTCTTCGACTACGCACGAGAACTCGGCAGGTGGAGAAGTGACATGTATGAGCTTGTAGTCTGGAAAGACTCTATCAACATAATAGATGGGGAGATTTACCTTTACATGGGAGTTGGGCAGGAGGCTATAGTCATCCCTGAAGTTGTCGACGCAATCAGAGCACTTATAGGCGGTTACACCCGAGATGAGTCTATAAGTATGACGAATAAGACTCTGAATATCCTAAAGTATAAAGCATGATGGTATAAATACTGCTGCTTGCCATTGTGAATGCGATGA
>JARPAQ010000176.1 GCA_029460375.1 Nitrososphaerota archaeon
ATAGTGAAGACGGTCTACACAGGCGATCCTGATTCATTCAAAGAAGTGGTTAGAAGTTGTCCTGTACCTATCGCCATAGCAGGCGGACCCAAGACCAAAACCGAGCGAGAAGCTCTAGAAATGGTTCGAGGAGCGTTGGACGCAGGAGCTATAGGCGTGACCTTCGGTAGAAACATCTTCCAGCATCCAGACCCTACGCGAATGGTCAGAGCTTTATCAGCCCTAGTGATGGAGAACGCAAGCGTAGACGAAGCTCTGGAGGTCTTATCCTCAAGTGCCTAATTCGAAACAGATAGTGGTCAACCCCAAAGTTGGCCGCGATGACCTACCGCAGTTCGTAAAAGACTCTGTAGCAGAGGGTGTTAAACTCTTCATATGCACACCGGGAGAAACCGAATCAGTGAAGAACGCTGGAGGTGTTACAGTCTCCCCCTCAGAGGATGCTGATATCTTCTTAGTGTCGAGTCTTGATGAAGCAGTTGTGAAGCAGAAGGAGGGATGTCGGTTTGCTTTGAAGGTGAAGGTTGAGGGAAATGAAGATATTGCAACGGCTGTTTCGGCTGCGAAGATGGGTGCAGAGGCTGTGGTTGTGGAGACAGGTGACTGGAAGATTATACCTTTGGAGAACCTTATAGCCGATATTCATAGGGGTAACACTAGTATTTATGCCAAGGTCGACTCTCCTAACGAGGTTCCCACTATGTTTGCAGTCTTGGAGCTAGGCGTAGACGGTGTGGTTTTGTCTGCGGAGGGGATAGATGATGTCAAGCAGGCTTCAAAGCATCTTTCAAGCATAGGTGGAGTTGACCTGATCTTCGCCAAGGTTACAGAGGTGAAGAATCTAGGGGTAGGTGACAGAGCCTGTATCGACACAGCATCTATACTGAACCCCGGTGAAGGTATACTCGTAGGAAGTCAGGCTAAAACACTCTTCCTTGTTCATAACGAGTCTTCAGGCTCAAAGTTCACGTCCCCCAGACCCTTCAGAGTTAATGCTGGTTCTATTCATAGTTACATCCTTATGCCTGATGGGACGACCAGATACCTCTCCGAGATCGAGTCTGGAGACGAAGTTCTAGCGGTAGATAACGAAGGCAACACAAGGACCGTAATAGTCGGCAGGGTGAAGATAGAACGCCGACCGTTGACGCTGGTAAAGGTCGAGTATGAAGGAGGTTCTGGTAGCACTCTGCTTCAGAACGCTGAAACTATCCCCCTAATCGGGAAAGAAGGGGCTCAGATACCCGTAACCGATCTGAAGGCCGGGGACGAGATTCTGGTGAGAGTGGATAGGGCTTCAGGTAGACATTTCGGCGTAGCCGTAGACGAGTTCGTACTAGAAAAGTGAGCATCCTTGAAGATGCCTTCAGCCGAATCTGCCCGCGTATGTACTTCCATACCCGCGTCCAGTATTACGTCTCTACAAGCTGATTTAGAAAAGGCCTTCAGCTACGGCTCAGACTATGTTGAGGTAAGGTTCGATTACTTAGATATGCTCGACATCGATAAGTCAAAACCTATCTTGAAGAGATATGCAGATAGGTGCGTCTACACCTGTAGAAGGCCAGGCGAAGGAGGGCGGTTCCAAGGTGACGAAAAGGACAGGGAAAGGGTGCTGAAGAAGTTGGCTGAGCAGAACCCTGCTTATTTAGACATCGAACTCAGCACAGTGAATGAGAAACCTGCCTTGGCGGACAGCCTTCGTTCCGGCGGTTCATCCCTTATAGTTTCCTGGCACAATTTTTCGGAGACACCTAGCCTAGAGATTCTTAAATCTGTTCAAGAGGATGCTCTGGGCATCGGAGATGTGGCCAAGATAGTTACATTCGCGAAGGGATTCAAAGACAATGCCTCTGTACTCTCCCTTTACCGTTCCGTTGAAAAGGAGCGGTTGATCGCCTTCTGTATGGGTGAACTGGGCGTGGTTTCACGTCTAGTATGCCCGTTAATTGGGAGCCCTTTAACATACGCTTCTCTGGAGAACGATAAGACCGCTCCAGGCCAGATACCTGTCAAGGAGATGAAGGAGTTTTATGCTGCGCTCTAGGTTCATAGTTGACTCTGGTACCCAACTCTGCTGCCTAATAGGCGACCCTGTGGCACAGTCTCCTTCTCCCGGTATGCATAACTCGACATTCCGTTCGGCCGGCCTTAACTTCATCTACCTCTCTTTTAGAGTTCCTGCTGCTGAGCTAGAGGCTGCTGTTAACGGTCTCCGTGCAATAGGGGTCAGAGGCTTCAATGTAACAATCCCGCATAAGGCGGCTGTAACAAAACTTGTTGATACGCTGGACAGTATATCGTCTGATCTCGGCGCTGTCAACACCGTGGTGAATGATGATGGGAAACTCTTTGGTGTGAATACGGACATAGAGGGCTTCATAACTCCTCTTAAAGATAAGGAGATACATCTAATGCATCGGCGAAGTATGATATTGGGTGCAGGAGGAGCGGCTAGGGCCTGTATAGCGGGGCTTGTTCATGAGGGATGCACCGAGTTTGTCATTTTGAACCGAACTAATGAGCGAGCGTCTCGTATGGTGTCAGACTTTAAGCAGAAGTTCGACTTTGAAGCTGAGGTAGCTCCGCTGAATGAGGAGAATATAGCACGGTCGATAGGCTCTGTAGATCTTGTGGTGAATGCTACACCTATAGGTATGTATCCAAATGTTAGTGAAAGCCCCATACCGAAAAACCTCTTACGAGAAGAGCAGGTGATATACGACATCGTCTACAAGCCGGTTAAAACGAAGCTTATCGAATATGCCGAAACCGTCGGCGCAACAGTCATACATGGGTATGAAATGCTTGTGAGTCAAGCTGCAGGTTCGTTCAGCCTATGGACAGGGGTAGAAGCGCATAAGGGTGTAATGAGGCGGACTGTCCTTCAGCTACTGGGAGTTTAAAGGAATTGAAGGGGCGAGCAGTTGCCCACGGAGCAGTGTCTATAGTGAATGCCATATCGACAGGGAAGGGCGCGGCATTAGGAGTAGGTCTCGAAACAGAGGCTGAAGTTAAGCTCGAGCCCAGTAGAGGACACGGCGGCTTTCACTTCACAGGTGACACGGCAGAGGATCCTGTCTTGGCTGAAACTGTGGTGAAGGAGGTGCTGAGCAGATATACGGAGGGCAAGTTTGATGTTACGGTTTCAACAAAGTCTCAGATACCTGTTGGGAAGGGGCTTAAGAGCTCGAGCACAGCCTCCAACGCGATATCCTTGGCCACACTCTCAGCTCTGGGCCAGATGGTGGAAGATCTGATTGTGGTAAATCTGGGTGTAGACGCTTCGCTCAAGGCCGGTGTTACAATTACGGGAGCATTCGACGATGCCTGTGCAAGCTTCTTCGGAGGCTTTGTGGTTACTGATAATATGGCGCATAAGATCGTTAGGCAGGAACCGGCACCAGAAGATCTGGCTGTTCTGATTCAAATCCCTGAGGAGAAGATTTACACCAAAGACTTTGATAAAAGCAAGATCATGCCCTTCAGACAGAAAGTATCTGAGGCGTTCGACTTGGCGCTCCGCGGAGAGTACTGGAAAGCTATGATAATGAATGGACAGGTGCACTCATCAGCGCTAGGCTTAACCCTCAAACCTGCTCACGAGGCTTTGAAAGCAGGTGCGATTGCAGCAGGACTATCTGGAACAGGACCAGCTGTCGCCGCTGTATGCGATAGGAATTTGATTGAAGAGATAAAGGCAAGATGGCGAGATATACCGGGCGGGGTCTTAGTGACTTCGGTCAATAATTCTAAGGCGAAGGAGATGAGCCCGAATGAAGGCTAAAGCAGAGCCATCGACGCTTCAGGGAAGTCTAACCGCTCCGCCGAGCAAGAGCTATACCCACCGTGCCGTTATACTGGCTAGCCTCTGTAATGGCGTATCTGCAGTAACGAATCCTCTTCTCTCTGGAGATACTATGGCGACGGTAGATGCCTGCCGAGCCCTTGGTGTAGAGGTATCGAAAGATGAGAATCTGGTTATAGAAGGCGGGTTGCCGTTAAACGTTCCTGACGACGTTATAGATGTGGAGAACTCAGGGACTACGCTACGCCTCATTACAAGTATAGCTGCCCTGACCTCTAAAGGCTACTCCGTGCTCACAGGCGACGAAAGCGTTCGGCGGAGGCCGATGCAACCTCTTTTAGACGCTCTGCATACCATAGGTGTGAGGTGCTGGTCTTCACGTTTGAACGGATATGCGCCAATAATCGTTGAGGGCGGGGGTATTCACGGCGGGCCGGTTACGGTATCGGGTGAAATTTCTTCACAGTTCATCTCTTCACTCCTGATAGCGTCACCTTTGGCGCACCATGAGACGCTTCTAAGAATAGAAGGTAGATGCGTATCCAGACCTTACGTAGACGCTACTCTGAAGGTTATCGAGCATTTTGGCGGCAGGGTCAT
>JARPAQ010000177.1 GCA_029460375.1 Nitrososphaerota archaeon
CTAGGCAACGTCTTTACACCTCAAGCATGGCTCACCTACGGAACCAAAGAGTCGCTTCTACTCCTTATGTTCAAACGAATATCCGGAACTAGAAACCTATCGGTTGAAGATATCAGAGTATACATGGATGAGTACGATACGCTGGAGGACATATACTTCGGCAGAGCGAAAGAAGGGAACCCTGCGAAGGTCAGAAAAATGAAGGGCCTGTACGAGTATATCAACCATCTAACTCCACCCCGAAGTCCAAGTATACATACACCCTACAGGCTGATCGCTCAGCTCGCATCCGTAGCGCCAAAAGAAAACCCCGCGGAATACATAGTTGAAAAACTGAAGACCTACGGAACAATCAAGGAGACAGATGAAGATTTCAATAAGAAGATAATACTGGCCTCAAACTGGGCTGAAGAGTTCATAGCAACGGAGAAGATCAGGGTGGAGCTGACTCCTGCCGAAAGAAGAGCCATAATAGACATAGTGAGACACATAAAAACAACTCCTGAACCTGAAGCGATACAGAACAAGATATTCGAAGCAGCAAAAAATAACAGGATCCCTCCCCCCAAACTCTTCAACACCCTCTACAAGATACTGATAGGTTCAGAAAGAGGTCCCCGACTTGGATCCTACATAGCAGACATAGGACCCGGAAGAGCAGCAGAAATATTATCCGAACAACTCTAAAAACCGGCGATATACTCTTATCAAGGATACATCATTCACCCTAAACTACGGGCCCGTGGCCTAGCATGGATAGGCAGTACACGCTCCAGAATAGGGCGCTGAGACAAAAACATCGCGTAAGCCTGCGGAGCCGGAGGTCCTGGGTTCAAATCCCAGCGGGCCCGCTATAAATAGAAGTATTGGACATCGAACTGTTAAATGCGTTATACCGACATTTTATTTTTTATGTAGCCGAGGACTTCTTTAGTGTGGAATGCTGGTTTAACATCTCGCCATTCTTTGATTATCTCGCCGTCAGGCTTGATCAGGTAAGTGGTTCTCTTAGCTGTACCGATAAGCTTTCTTAATATTCCGAGAGCCTTAGTGAGCTCTTTATCCTTGTCGCTTAGTAAGGTGAGTTTTAAATCGTGTTTGGAGCAGAAATTGGTGTGGCTTTCTGGTGACTGGGTTGATACGCCTATGACCTCCACCCCGAGATGATGAAACTCGTCGAGGCTGCCTGTGAACTCCTTCGCCTCTGTAGTGCATCCGGGCGTGTTATCCATGGGGTAGAAGTAGACCACAAGGTATTTTCGGTCTTTGAACTCTTCAAGCCTCCTGATCTTGCCGTTTTGATCGGGAAGGTTGAAGGCGGGGAACTTCAAATAGACATATCTCCTGATATATTTGGATATTTGCAGAACTCTTAAAGCTTACCGTGGAGATTGAGTGTTACGGTCTAGTATGTGTAGAGGTTTCCATAGGGTCTTGAGGAAGATGGTACCAGCTTTTTGAAGCTGCTCGCCAAGATATCGTCAACTTTGCAGTCGAAATGCTTGGAGAATTCCTTCACTATGCCTTCAACCAGACGGTTATCCTCTTGATCCATTTCGAATATCTCCACCTCACGACCTATGCTTCTAACCTCCCCTCGAACATAAATGACGCCTCCATGCATCCCTGTTCCAACAAAGTCTGCATCGTGGGTCAAGCCTTTACGGTTCAAACCAAGTACCAGAATTACGCCCCCAGCCATATATTCACCTAGAAAATCTTGGGCAGTACCCCCGATTGCTATTATGGGTCTTAAACCCTGATGCTCCTTCATATGAACCCCAGTCCTATAGCCTACATCACCTCTGATGAAGATTCGGCCTCCACGCGCAGACATACCGGTTATATCACCTACATCACCGTGAATTATTATCTCTCCGTTATTCATGGTGTTTCCAAAACCATCCTGCCCATTCCCGTGAACAACAACTCTAGGGCCGTCCATAAAGGCGCCCAAGTCGTTACCCGGTGTACCGAAGACATCGATCTTGATGCCGCCCTGTAGTCCTGCAGCTAGGTATCTTTGGCCTGTAACGTTCTTTAACACTAATTGTTTGTGGCCGTTTCTTACCGCTTCTCGCACACGCTGGTTTAAGCTGCGTGTATCCAGCCTCTTTGCATCTATAGTGAACTCAGGTTCACCGAGTCTTGACTTCATCCCTACACCCGTTCTGCCTAACTTCCAACCATTCTAACACCGAGTATCTCTAGCTCCCGTTCGTTCAAACCTACGGCTCTGAGGTGATTCCTGTTTCCACGGAGGCTCTCGATGGAGTTTATCCCCATACCACCAAGCATCTCCTTTATCTCTAGGCTCCAACCTCTGAGTAGATTAGCAACCCGCTTAGTTGCTTCATTCGGGTTGACTCGGCGGCTTATAACAGGGTCCATAGTGGTCAAACCCCAAGGGCACTTCCCAGTGTAACACTTCTGGCAGACGGTGCATCCCATGGCGATCAGAGCTGCAGTTGCGATATAGCAGGCATCGGCTCCAAGGGCTATAGCCTTAACAACATCGCTGCTGCTTCTTATGCCTCCGCATGCGATTATTGAAACACGGTTTCTTAACCCTTCTTGGTTCAGGCGGTTGTCGACGCTGGCTAGGGCCATCTCTATCGGTATCCCGACGTTGTCTCTTATCGCCTGAGGAGCGGCGCCTGTTGATCCCTTCATTCCGTCTATTGCTATGATGTCTGCACCGGCTCTTACTATGCCGCTCGATATGGCAGCTGAATTATGCACCGCGGCTATCTTGACTATGATCGGTTTTGAGAATTCAGTTACCTCCTTTATGACTTGTATGAGCTGCGCCAAGTCTTCTATGGAGTATATGTCGTGGTGGGGTGCAGGTGATAGGGCGTCTGTTCCTTTCGGTATCATCCTTGTTTCAGATATCTCTTCAGTCACTTTTTCCCCTGGGAGATGCCCGCCTATGCCGGGTTTTGCACCTTGGCCTATCTTTATCTCGATAGCTGCACCTGTGTCTAGATATCCTTTGTGGACACCGAATCTTCCAGATGCTACTTGGAGAATTAGGTGGTCTGCATATTGGTTCATCTTAGGGTGCAGTCCGCCTTCGCCTACGTTGAAGTAGGTTCCGTTTGAAACAGCGGCTCTTGCCAAGGCTTCTTGAACGTTGAGATTTATTGAGCCGAAGGACATAGCTGAAAAAAGTATGGGGGTTTCGAGCTGGAGCTGTGGTAATGCGGAGGCTTGAGCTTCCCATGTTTCGCCTGTCGATGTGAGTTTTAGCATGTCTGGTTTTGCTCCTAGGTATGTGCGTAGCTCCATAGGTTCTCGAATCGGGTCTATAGAGGGGTTTGTCACTTGGCTGGCGTTCAGTAGGAGTCTGTCGAAGTAGGTGTAGTTGGGTTTGTCGCATCCCATGCCTGTCAGAATTATGCCTCCAGATTCCGCCTGCTTCACTACATTTCGTATGCTCTCTCTGTTCCAAGATGAGTTGGATCTATACTGAGTGGGATTAGGGATTATCGATATAGATTGTTCAGGGCAGAAGGCCACACATCGATGACAGTCCACACACTTACGCTCATCTATCTCTATCTTATTCTTCTGCTCATTGAAGGAGAAGACATCGAAGGTGCATTGAATCACACATCCCTTACATACAGTGCACGAATCGTAATTGATACTCACCTGATACTCAGGTAGCAGGTAACTCCTCACTAGGCATAGCTCTCCACTAAAACAGGGTATTCTGGAACAGACCCCTTGTCACACCGCGCC
>JARPAQ010000178.1 GCA_029460375.1 Nitrososphaerota archaeon
GAGGCCTGCTCCACGAGCCTCATAGCCTTTGACGCTGATTGTTCAGCATCTATGTACCGCCCTTGGTCATATGCCTCCTGGGCTTTGCCGATCTCTTCTTCAGCTTCTTGTACAGATATCCCTTCGGATTCTGCTTGATCTATGGCTAACTCGGCGTTCTTTATAGTTATAACCGCCTGTTCCTTGGTTCCTACAACTCCTGTTGAGTACGATACTGACTGTTGGCCTGAATTCAGAGTAAGTATATACTGATCGTCTATCGATGTTATGGAGTTAGGTATGCTGCTCATCCCTATGATAGTTGCTTCGTGAGGGAACCTTACAGAGAATATTAACGGTGTTTCTATATCCAGGGTCCAGATTGCGCCCTCTTTGTCGACCAGATCTAGGGCTGTATAAAGTATGTTCACCTCTTCTGCGCCTAGGGTGTCGATAGTTGCTGCTCCGTCTATTACGGCGTAGTCTAGAAGTATGTCTTGCCCATTCGTGATGATCATATCCATGTGAAGTTGGCCGAATAGGGGAACTGTAATTCGAGGTAGAGTTGAGTCTGCGGTAAGTGTGTATTCCACCAAGGTGCTTCCATCACCGTATACGGTAAAGGACAGTGTCTCTGGAGTGTAGGGTTCAACTGCGTATACGGGGAGAAGTGTAGCCACAAGCGCTATCACCATCAGTAGTTTCATCAATTTTTAGGCTGAAATGATGGGTATACGTATTTAAACCTAAGCGAACTAAGTTCTAGTCTGGTGATATTCTGATGCAGATAACACCATATATTAAAATTTTAGAGTAAAAATATAGAAATCTAAAACTCGGGTGAGACGTGTGTCATGCTCGCCACCAGTCGAATGAGAGAAAGTCTATCTTTTCTTTCGTGGTATCTGCTATTGCGATTATAAACTGTTTCCTCACAGTTGTAGCTAGCCTTCCTGTTAATACTATACCTGTGGCTGTAAGCGTGTCCGCCGGTTTTAATACGTCTACTATGTACGGAGCATGGTCTATTCCTGGCCCATGTTCGTAGACCGCAAAGTCACAACCGAACTTTATGCCGGGGGTTACGATGTATCCTTTCCTTCTTAATTGGTTGTACACGAGGTATTTTTCTTTGAAGTCGGCGTACTGTGTTCTGCAGATTTCTTCTATCTGTTTAGGTGTAACTTTCTTTCTATCTGTGCTACGGTAGATAGTGAGTTTCTTTTCTCTGGTCAGGTAGTAAGCTTCTATGAGGTCAAGGATTAAGGGTGCTTCAAAGTCAAAGTTCTTGGGTTTGGGGATGCCTAGAGGTTTGCCGTAGTAGCCTTCTTTGAAGAGCTTTTGGGATGAATCGACGCTCCAGATGATAATGCGGTTTTCGGTAAGTTCTCCCCTATGTTTAGTGGTCTTCGGCATTTTTTTCGATTTCTCTAGAGTCCGAGGGCCACTATTGTCATGGAGTCTGATGCGGCGAGGCATCGGTCTGATAGGTCTTCTATCCCTTCTATTATATCTTTAAGAACTATGAGGTCCTTGATGGAGTCTACTTCTTTGAATATTTTGACGACGATTGATCTGTACTTATCATCCACTTCTCGTTCTATCTTCTGGACTTCGTAAGCTATGTTTATGGCAGTCATGGGGTTTACGGAGAGGGCGTGGACTACCTTGTTCAGGTGATTGACAGACTCTATAGATGCGTCTATAAGATCTCCGCAATCTTCATCGAGCCCGTTTTTCTGAAAGACTTTCGGTGATATGTGTCTAAATCTGAAAGCTATGCCAGCAGTGTACCCTGCAATTTCTTCCACTTCATACGCTGTTCTCAGCAAGTCCTCTCGGTTCATAAGCATTGTTCCTATCTCTGCAAGCTCCCTAGTGAGGGTTCTCCTTAGAGATTCTACATCTTCTTCAGATTTTCTTATCTTAGCTATTGCTGCATTAAGACCGTCTTGATCGTTACTGATGAGCGCATCAAACGCTAGAGAGAGGTCTCTAACGCCATCTAAGACAGTACGCACTTCATCTTGAAGTACTGCAAGAGTTCGTCTTCTAGCTTGAATTTCGGCTTCGCCGCTGAACATAGACAAGAGGTGTATATGGTCTTCGGATAAATATTGCTTTCGCCTCTCCTTGCAAGGACTCCCTTTTTCGATAAGGGCTGAATCAACGAGAAAGGGCTCAGTAGTGCGTTCCAAATGGGACACACACATGCCTATAATCCTCTGGTGGTAGTTAGTAGCCAGAACGGCTATGACGCTACTTCACTGCCAAAACTGTCATTATGAATGGAAATACAAAGGTGCCAGTTCGTATTACGCGACCTGTCCACGCTGTCTGCGTAAAGTGAATGTTCAAAGCCAACAGATAAAGGTTGAGAAAAATGAACCAGCTATATAGATCTGTGATACACAGATGTTATAAAACAATAGGCGTCATCTGCCTGAAGGAAGCTTCGTGTAATAGAGATCAGGGAGGTGAAATGTAAAGAATGAGAAGACGCAGTATTAAGCGAAAGAACGCGGCAGTCGCCCCAGTCCTAGCAACACTACTCATGATAGCCGTCGCAGTCGC
>JARPAQ010000179.1 GCA_029460375.1 Nitrososphaerota archaeon
AGTGACCGTCAGAGCAACACTGCCGTCTTTGATAAACGACAAGTCTCCTGAATCACAGCAGACTACATCATCAAGAATCATCTATACACACGTTATTCCCAGTGACATAAAAAACCTTTAGGCTTGAAAATTCATAAGGCGTGAAAAGCTTTAATTTGACACAACTATCCACGCCTGTTAGATGAGGATACTTCAACTTCACTCCGACTTCATAGAGTACCAGCCCACGCGAAAAGAAATAGCTACAGCCGAAGAGACCGAAATGAAACCTGTGAAACTAGACGATATAGTTGTACTGTTCACCTGCGTAGAGAAAGGAGACAACGAAACCACAGCCGACCGAGCAGTGAAAGAAGTGGTAAAGTCACTGAAGAACATAGGAGCCCGCCGAATCATAATCTACCCATACGCACACCTCAGCACCAGCCTCGCACCCCCCCGAGAAGCCCTGAAGATACTGAAGGAGATGGAGAAGAACGCCCGAGAAGCAGACCTAGAAGTCCACCGCGCACCCTTCGGATGGACCAAAGCCTTCAACATAAAGGTGAAAGGCCACCCGCTAGCTGAGCAGTCCAAAGTCATAGAGGCAGAAGGCGCCGAAGAAAAAGAAGTTGTCTCAAAGGCATTGAAAGCCGAAGAGAAACTTGTATCCCACTGGTACATCTTCCAGCTGGACGGCCAACTCATCCCGATGGACGAATACAGTTTCACCAAAAACTCTGAGTTTGAAAAATTCAAAAAGTACGAAGTATCTAAAGCCCGAGCCGCTCAGCAGACCCCCCCTCATGTCACACTTATGAAAAGGCTGACGATAGCGGATTACGAGCCGGGTTCAGACCCTGGGAATATGAGGTACTACCCGAAAGGGCGTCTTATCAAGAGTCTCTTAGAGCAGTTTGTAAGCCAGAAGGTGAAAGAGTACGGTGGTGTAGAGGTTGAGACTCCGATTATGTACGACTTTGAGCATCCCAGTCTCGCCAGTTATCTTGACCGGTTTCCAGCTCGTCAGTATGTGGTAAAGTCTGAGGATAAGGATCTCTTTCTACGCTTCAGCGCCTGTTTTGGCCAGTTCCTGATGGCGAAGGATATTCAGCTATCCTACAAGCATCTACCGTTCAGACTCTACGAGTTGACCAAGTACAGCTTCAGGCGTGAGAAGAGCGGCGAGGTATCTGGTCTCAGAAGGCTTAGGGCGTTCACTATGCCTGACTGCCACGCTTTCTGCAGAAACCTTGATCAAGCGAAGGAGGAGGCATTGAAGCGGTTCAAGCTCTCCCTAGATGTTCTTGAAGGCATCGGGTTGACAAAGGACGATTATCAGCTCGCGGTACGGTTTACAAAACAGTTCTATGATGAAAACAAGGAGTTTCTAAAGTCGATCGTCAATATGTTCGGCAGACCAAGCTTGGCTGAAGTCTGGGATGAACGCTTCTTCTACTTCACATTCAAATGGGAGTTCAACTTCGTGGATAACCTCGACAAGGCTTCAGCCCTATCGACAGATCAGATAGATGTCGAAAACGCTGAAAGGTACGGCATCACATACGTAGACGAAGACGACACCAGACAATTCCCCATAATACTTCACAACTCACCGAGCGGAGCGATAGAACGCTGCATCTACGCCCTGCTGGAGAAGGCCTACAAAACACAGAAACAGGGGGGAAGACCCCATCTACCTGTCTGGCTCTCACCCACTCAAGTCAGGCTGATACCGCTTAACCCAACCCACAACTCCTACGCCGATAACCTTGCAGATGAGCTAGAGGAGAGCCGAATACGGGTCGATATAGATGACCGAGATGAAACCGTGTCTAAACGAATAAGATCCGCTGAACGTGAATGGATACCCTACATAGCCGTCATAGGCGAAAAAGAAGCATCATCAGGCATCCTCCAGATACGGGACAGAGCATCTGGAAGCATGAGAAATATGTCTCCGGAAGAACTGAAAGCCGAAGTATCCAGCAAGACCCAAGGCAAACCGTACCAACCTCTATCACTACCCCGAAACCTGACGAAGCACCCTCAATTCCCCGGCTGAACCGCAGTAACCTACTTCTTCTTACCTAGATGCACAAGGCTGGTCAGCTCAAGCAGAACCTTAGCAGCCGCTATAGCCGATACACCTGTATCGTAGGGAGGGCAGACCTCGACTATATCAAAACCCAAAACCTTCTTCCCGTTCAACGTGTAAAGAAATTCCAGAAGCTGAGCAGTCGATATACCCGCTACTTCAGGGTTACCGACTCCTGGAGCGTAGGCTGGGTCAAGCACATCCATATCAACCGACACGTATACCTGCTCAAAGTCTCTGAGGAGATCTGCCAGAATCTTTTCATATCTTACTGTTCTCAAGATTGTCTGTGAAGATATGGTCACCATCTCTACGCTGTTCAGGTAGTCTATCTCCTCGCGTGTTGCGGCTCTTAACCCGATGTGTATAATGTTTCCCACTCCTCTCTCCTCGATGAATCTTCTCAACCAAGTGGTGTGGCTGAATTTACGGTCAGCAAATTCGTCACGCAGGTCTCCGTGCGCGTCAAAGACTATCAAGGCTGTGTCCTTCGGTACCGTTCTAAACGTCGCGTAAGATAGAGTATGCTCCCCTCCTAGAACTGCTGGTGTTCCATCTTCTGAAAGTATCTCTGACACAACTTTCTCAACCACATCGGACATACGTTTTACATCACCTGTCTGGCTGAGATTCCCAATATCCCTCACAGAGAGCTCCTCCAGATCCACATCCAGCCGGTTTGAATACATCTCGATATTCAAAAACGCCTCCCGTATAGCGTTCGGCCCGAACCTTGAGCCTCCTCGATAGGTTGAAGTGGAATCAAAAGGTACACCTAAAACCTCCACAGTGAACGGTACGCCTTCTTTGATGTAGGTCACCATAGGACTCGACGTGAGGAAGAGATCTTTATAGCTCAAACCTGCTCAAGGCTCCACAAGGTGTCTCCCCATCTTGGGGACACAGTTAAAAGAATTAAAAATCTCTCCTTCAATACGCCATCTGCTCCGCACAACTAGGTTATCGGCGTTATGGTGAACCGCACCTGCTGAACATCTTTGAGGGCCCGTATCCTCCCTATGAAATCCATAATTTCATCAGCCTCGCCTTCTGTTATGAAGACTTCTAGGCAATGCTTTTTACCCAGATGCAGATGCATATTTCCTGTGACTATCTTGTCGTGCTCGTGCCTAAGTCGAATCAGTTTTTCGTCTATATCATGTATCTCATGCTCAGAGATAACGGTCACCGTCGCGGTTATGATCCCGTGTGTGAATCTGCTCAGGTCTTGATCGGATAAGTACTGCCTAACAGCGTCTCTGATGGCTTCAGATCTACTTGAATAACCTTTCTCCTGAACCAGCTCATCCAGCCTATTCAATAAATTCTTTGTCAACGATATACTGATAATGGTCAACGAGAACTCAATTAAGAATATGGCTGGATTTTAATAAATGTTATTAAAAACAACCCTAAATTTAGCACAGACTTAATAAACGAACCGTATGTCAACAGTATAGAGCGTCTTGGCCAACACTCATATGCATATGGTCACTCGAGGAGACAGAAAGGTTCTAGGCTTCGTTCTAGTCTTAACAGCCACCTACATGGTTATAGAGCTGATAGGCGGAGTACTGACCAACAGCCTCGCTCTACTTTCAGACGCAGGCCACATGGTTTCAGATGTCGGAGGCCTAGCCATCAGCCTAGTAGCCGTCACCCTAGCCTGCAGACCACCTACCCCTGAAAGACCATTTGGACTACGCCGCCTCGAAATACTCGCAGCGCTGATAAACGGCCTAGTTCTCGTAGGGATAGATGTATACATAATATACAACGCCTATCTGCGTCTACTTGCACCGCAAGAAGTTCAGAGTCTAGGGATGCTCGGTATAGCGAGTGGTGGACTTGTAATAAACCTAATCAGCGTCAAGATTCTAAGCCGAGCCTCTAAGAGGAGCCTGAATATTCGAAGCGCTTTCATCCATGTGATAGCTGATGCGTTAGGCTCGGTGGGAGCTATAGCTGCCGGCGTGATAATGTTCTTTACAGGTTTCTACCTTGTTGATCCGCTTGTAGGTCTACTCATCGGTATATTGCTGATACCCAGTATATGGCGGCTTCTGAAGGAGTCTTTGAATATTCTGCTTGAATCCTGCCCTATTGATGTAGGTGTTCTTCAGGTTAAGAGTGAGTTGAGGAAGGTGCGCCGTGTCAAGGATGCTCATGACCTTCACATCTGGTCTATATCTTCCGGCATATACTCTCTTAGCGTCCACCTAGTTATAGAGAATATGAAGCACGGTACAGGGGTACTCAAAGCTGCCAAGAGTATGCTGGATGAGAAGTTCGGGATTCATCACGCTACAATACAGATAGAAGAGCTCTGCGAAGACGAGATGATACACTAATTTCTCCCAGACGAAACTATAAATAGCGAGCAGTATCTGCAACGCTTGAAGCAAGATGCTTCGGCGGGTGAGTGGAGCCTCCACCCGTTCCGCCAAAGAAACCCCGGTGTAGGAGGATAAGCAGTAGTTGTCAAATACCGTCAGCCGTGAAAGGCTTCTAAAGCTAGTGGAAGAACCATATCTATCGATAGAAGGTGAAGGCATCCATATAGGTAAGCCTATGGTCTTCATACGTCTAGCTGAATGCAACCTTAGGTGCGGCTGGTGTGACACCAAGTATTCTTGGAGCGAAGGTGTATCTTGGAGGTTTGAGGAGTTATCCGATGTAATTGACAAGATAGGGTGTATTAATGTGAGTTTCACGGGGGGTGAGCCTCTTCTTCAGGCGGACAGCCTTCTAGGGATGCTGGATAGGCTAGGTAGATATGTAACATATCTTAACACGGGGGGAACCATCTGGAGCAGACAGGTCTTCGAAAAGGTTGACTGGATAACCTGCGACCTGAAGATGCCTTCATCTCGGATGAAGTCTAATGTCACAGTTGTGGAGAGGCTTGCCAAAGCCTACCATGAAAAACTCCAGTTCAAGATAGTAGTTACCCCTGAAGATCTCCCTCATCTGCTTAACGTCTTAAACAGTATCCCTCAGGATATCCCTGTTACTGTTCAGCCTGAATATTATTCGTATGGTGCTGGTGGAGCGGCTGAGCTCTCTGAGTGGGTCAAAGCTCACCTTCAAGACAGAGCAAATATCCGAGTTCTTCCACAGCTACATAGACTCCTCTGGCCCGATAGAGACCGAAAGGTGTGAAGGATGGCGTGCAGCATAAGCGGGTGCATACTCTTCAAGAAGGAACGTAGCTCCAAAGAGCTGCAGAAGATAGAGAAGAAGGTCAGACGGATCATAATCCGAGGTGAAGACAGAGGGCGTGACTCCTTCGGCATAGTCTCCTTCCAATCAGACGGCTCCGTCATTGAGGTCAAGGATACAGGTCGTCCAAGCATATCTTTAATGGGAAAGAAGCGATTTGTAACAGCCAAGACTACGGTGGTGATAAACACTGACAGAGCCGAACCTACCACCGAGTACGTTGCGAAGAAGCAGCAGAAGGATATACCCCCATTCGGAGATACTATCTACATAGCTCACAACGGAACGATAGCCAACGACAAAGAGCTAGAAGACAAACACCGTCTAGAGAGGAAGAGCAGAGTCGACACAGCGGTACTTCCACCCCTACTGGAGAAGCTCTGGGACGTCTCCCTTAAGAGCCTGCAGAAGATTCTGCGAGACACCGTTGTAGGGAGCTACGCCCTAGCCATAGCAGACCTCCGCAGACCCAAAACGCTTTACTTGGCCTGCAACTACAAGCCACTATACCTAGAGTATGATCAGAAGTTCGATGCTCTCTTCTTCACCTCTCTTGAAACCTATCTCCAACAGCAACAGAATCCCCTATGGAGCTCCAACCCCGTCCGGCAGATGAAGCCGTACTCCCTTATGATGGTGTCAACGGACAAGGTGTCTGAAGAGGTGTCTCTCTGGAAGGCGGATGCTAAACCTTCTGCTGGGCGGAGGGCGCTTGTGGTCTGTAGCGGCGGGTTAGACAGTACCGTTGCCGCCAAGGTTATGCTCGACCGAGGGTTTGATGTGACATTGCTTCATTTTAGGTATAGGCATAGGGCTGAGAGGATGGAGGCTGAAAGTGTGAAGCGGATTGCGGATAGGCTTGGATGTGGTCTGATGGTTGTGGATACTGATATCTTCAAGGATGTGATTGGGCATTCACGGTTGACCGAGACCTATCACGAAGTGGTTAAAGACGGTGAGGGCGAAGCTGGCGCAGAGTTTGCTTATGAATGGGTCCCCGCTAGGAACCTTATCTTCCTATCGATAGCAGTTGGTATAGCTGAAGCTTACGGCTTCGGCACTGTGGCTCTGGGGAACAATTTAGAGGAGGCTGGCGCTTATCCTGATAACGAAATGATATTTGTGGAGAAGATGAGTGAAGTTCTCCCCTACGCTACAAACTACCAGAAGAAGGTGAGGCTAGAGATGCCTGTCGGCAATCTCATGAAGCACGAGATTGTGAAGCTCGGAATAGAAGTGGGCGCACCTCTAGAAGATACTTGGAGCTGCTACGAAGGGGGGGAGCTGCACTGCGGAATGTGTGGACCCTGTTATATGAGGCGTAAAGGCTTCAGGATAAACGGGTGGGAAGACCCTGTTAAGCATCAGACTGAAGAAGCATTACAGACCACCTGATAACAAAACGATAAAGACTTCATATTCTACATCCTGTGTCGATAATAGTATGAGTAAGACTATACGGCTTACTCATATAGAACACGAGAGCTCCAGAGATATCAACTTCACTGTTCGACACCTATTCTGCGGAGGCTTCACTGGAAGAAACCAAGAAGCCGTGAAGAAGCATATTGAAGAGATGGCGAGTGTAGGTATCCCTCCGCCTAAAAGAACTCCTACACTGTACCGAATATCACCCTATTTGATAACTTCTGACGAGGAAGTCGAAGTGGTTGGGGAGAAGACATCAGGTGAAGTTGAACCAGTGCTACTTCTAGGTTCAGAAGAAAAATACCTCACTGTAGGAAGTGATCAGACCGATAGAGAAATAGAGCGGTTGAGCTACCCCAAGTCCAAACAGATCTGCCGCAAGGTTATAGCTGAACAGGTCTGGCCGTACAGCGAAGTTAAGGATCATTACGATGAGCTTATACTCCGCTCCGAAGTCGAAAAGGATGGGCAGAAGCATCTGTACCAAGAAGGCTCCGTAAGCATCGTTATGAAGCCTCTTGACCTTATCCACCTTTACGATATAGAGAGGGATGGAACAACCCTATTCTCAGGAACCATACCGACCAAGACGGAGAGACTTATCTTCGGTGACTGGTATAGACTGGAGCTTATAGATCCTGTGCTGGATCGGAGAATAGTGCATACTTACAGCGTCAAGGTGATATAGCAGAATCTATCTTATCGGGTTCTGAATCTTGACAAAATAGCGGCATTCGGGGCAGCGTGCATACATCTTCTTATTCCCTAAGTATGTCCACTCGTGACCACAGTTATCACACTTCAAAGGTCTGCACCGAGCCGTCTCGATTAGCCCTATAGAAGACATCGCACTCTCCCACAAAGATACCTACTTCTATAACACCCGAGACATCAACAATATCTGACCGCATCATCTCCGGCTTCTCCACAACCCCGAAGTCAGTATCGAATATCACATTCCCATTCTCAGTGGTAAACGGATATCCCTTATCCAGAAGCCTCAACGTAGGTTTACCTCCCAGCTTAACAAGCTCTCCATATACAAAGCTACGAGCAAAGAACGAAGTTTCTACGGGGATTGGTTTACATAAGCGTTGGGCATACTTAGTTTCATCAGCTAGTATGACGCTCTTCTGAGCCGCCCTCAACAAGACTCGCTCACGGTACAGCGCACCCCCTCCACCTTTTATCACGTTAAAATCATCATCTATCTGATCTGCACTGTCAACTGTGATGTCTATCTTCGGAATCATCTTCAGAGACAAAATGTTCAACCCTGACTGCTCAGCCACCAGCTGAATCTGAAGAGACGAGGGGATTGCAGCAAAGTTCAATCCCTCCTTTGCAGCACGCCTGCCCAGCTTCCTCACGAAGATTGCGACCGTCGCGCCGCTTCCTAACCCGATGATAGAGCCGTCTGGAATATCCTTTGCTACTTTGGCCGCCATGTCTTCGATGACTTTGTGAAGCTTCTCCTGCTCAGCCTTCAATATCCATCTGCTCCAGCCTAGCTAGTGCTTCTAGAACTTCTTCCCTTAAAGCCTTAACCTTCTCATCGACTTCAGTCTCTTCGGTCTTCACTCTACTCTTCTTGGCTCGCGGCTTCTTTTCGACATCTTCCAATGTCTTACTATATTCTAGGCTCGTCTTCATCTTGTCAAGTTTGATACGTGCATCTTGAAGCCTGCTGTCTATCTGCTGCATCTTTCTTTCGAATAAGTTAAGCAGCTCTTCTCTAAGCCTTTCGAGCTCTCCGACCTCTATAGTTATCTCCACATCACCGAGGTTTTCTTCCACCTCCTTCAACCGTTTCTTATATCTAGACGATAGTTCTTCACGCTCACGCCTACTTATTCTTCCTTCGACTTCGGCTTCATAGACCCGTGTAAGAGCACTGCTGATGAGGTCTTTCTCGAGGAGGATTGAATTCATATCTCTACGCGCCATTTCAATCTCGGTTCTATGAATTACCCTTTTCACATCAAACTTGGCTGGCATTGTCTTCAACTCTGCAGTGTCTTCAGCCGTTCTTCTGCCACTACTCATTATAATGTAGAGGATCAGCGCTCCTGCGACAGCGCCTATCCCCCCACTAATGGCAATGGTCAGTGGGTCCATAAAAACACCCTACTGTAGATAGGAAACGCGTAGTTAAACCTTTACTGTAATTCCTGATAATGATTCTTCGTTATACGTATAATGAGATTGGTCTCGAGCGTTTGATTGCTGGAACTATCTTCTTCGGGCCCAGTTGTACTGCCTTATCTTGGTGTCTGCACCGAAGCCGCAGGAGGAGCACCTCTTTTTGTTGACGTGGTATGAGTGTCCGCCACATCTTCTGCACCGTATATGCGTCTTGCCTTTGCTCTTCTTGCCGAATGAGGCTGTTCCTTTTGTCATACGGTTTACCCTCTTCTTTTTGTTGCTAGGTGTCTAGCTCGGCGGGGGTGAAATTAGTACTACGTTGTCTCCTCTTACCACTATTGTTCCTAGGTGATTCGTCTCCTCTCCGACTATCTCTTCGGAATCTTTGATTACGAGGTTCATATGCTGGTCGAAGCCTTCCAGTATTCCTCGTATGATCTTGCCTCCTTTCAGTTTTATTAGAACTTTCTTTCCTACGCTTTCATCGAGTACCCGTATGGCCATATCTGCAGACATGTATATTCACCGTATGCTTAGGTACAACCCTGATAGACAGGTTATTTAAGTTAACTACTCTCCCAGAAGGTTCATATCCGTCGGTGTGTCAGCTAGTTAGTGGATAAGTCTGAATATTTCACGAGAGCTAATGTGTTTTAGGGTTTTAGTATGAGATCTTACATGCTTTCGAAAAGAGATGGGAACCATGTTGTCGATGTTGTACAGAGCAAGTGGCCAAACAAGCCTAAGTTTAAGGCAAAAGGCATCCGAACAGTAGAGATAGATGAAGAAAGCTCTCTTCTTATCGGGGAAGAATTTACGGCTGTGAAGCTCGGTGAAGATATACTTCCATTCCTGAAGATTGAGAAGCTCCTTGAAACATTCGGGAAGATAGTTGTAGACAAAGGTGCCATACGGTATGTCTGTAACGGTGCAAACGTTATGCGCCCCGGCGTGGTCCAAGTTGAAGGCGAATTCAAATCTGGGGACATAGTCGCTGTGAAAGAGGAGCAGCACGGTAAGATATTAGCAGTCGGATTCGCTCTCACAGACTCTTCAGAAATCCAGACTATGAGCAAAGGTGTGGTCCTAAAGAATATGCATTACATCGGGGACAAGTTCTGGGAAGCATACAAAACCATAGGCTGAACAAAACTTTACAGCATACCGCGAGTGGCAGAGCCCACTACTGATATCAACTGTACGGTGTTGTTGATTATTCTGTCGATTTTTTTACACACAATTAGATAATAAAGCCAAGATACCCTAAAAAGGTAAGATTGACACAAGAAGTCTTGGCGAAGAAAGGCAGCAGAACTAAAGACGACAAGATCTATTTGAAAGCTTTTCCTCTACGCGCCCTCGAAGAACTCCCCAAGATCAAAGACGACATCTCCAACAAGATGATAATCATACTTCGAGTAACACCCCTAGCCCAGAAGAACGTTGAAGACCTAAAAGAAGCCATAGAAGAACTATACGACTACGCAACCTCCATAGGCGGAGACATAGCACGCCTCGGCGAAGAACGAGTCGTCATAACCCCCCCTGGGGTAAAAATATGGCGCGGCCTGGTCTAACCCCTAATTAATGGACCTTAACAGCCTCCTGAACTCTAGGCTGTATAGTGGGTATCCTGTAGACTCTTGATATGACATTAGCCATATTCTCAACTTTACGCCGCTCACCGTGGTTGATAATGACCTGCTGAAGCTTAGATCTTAGCTTTCCAACGTACCTCATCAACTGGTTATAATCACTATGCCCACTGAACCCCTCAACCTTAACAACATTACAGTTTACATCAATAATCTTAATCTTACCCCCTTCACTCAACAGGCTGACCTGCCGACTACCATCCAAGACACGTCTACCCATAGTACCGGGAATCTGGTATGAAACGAAGACCATACCGTTCTTCTCTGACGAAGCGAGCTTAGAGAAATAATCTATCACAGGCCCACCTTCAAGCATCCCCGACGTTGCCATAACGATCGCAGGCCCCTGCGCCAACGCTTCTTCACGGTTATTCGGATGATCAATTACCGTGAAATACTCCGATAGAAACGGGTTCTCATCACTCTCAAAAATCTTCACCCTCAGATCTCTCGCCAGATACTCAGGATAAGCAATATGAATCGCAGTTGCCTCCGATATCATACCCTCTATAAAAATCGGTGCTTCAACCATCTTCTTCTCACGCATATACTTGTCCAAGACAAGCATCATCTCCTGAGCCCTACCGACAGCCGGAACAGGAAT
>JARPAQ010000180.1 GCA_029460375.1 Nitrososphaerota archaeon
GCCTAACAATGATAGGACTACTAACATACAGCATCTTAATCAGCACCATCCCAGTAGCATTCGCACCACCCGTTGTGGGTCCCAACGGCCATACAGACAGCTTAGTGGACGACCCACCGATAACAGTAGGTGCCAACTGGTACGCCACGTCGACTGATGTACCACCAGCCTTCTACTGGAGTGGTGGCGCACTTCCAGTAGCAAGTTACTCGGATCCATTCACTTACACAAGTAATGTCGTAACCCACGTAAAGGTCACAGATGATTTCTGTAAGGGTGACGTATTCGAAGTCTACGACAACGCAGCGTCAATCGGCACAACCTCAAACGTACCAATAGGAGCATGCACAGAAGTCGGTCCTGACGCAGCCTATGCCGATCCCGCGTATAGCAGCGGATGCTTCGAGCGCCCGCCTGGATCGCATTCAATCGAGATAGAAACCATACTAGGCTTAACTGGTGGTCGAGGCTATATCGAAGTCCACGAAGGACCCTGCCCCAGTGATTCAGTACCAGAGCTCAGCCTAACACTACCACTCATATCATCACTCGCCGCCATAGCAATAATACCACTCAGAAGACTCGTAGTACGACGGAAGTAGCATAACAGTGGAGAAGACTCCACACCCCCTCTTTTTATTCACAGAGTACAACTACCTCCACTTTTTACATATAACTAGGGAGTCGTGTTAAGTAATTATATCGGTTATAGATATGAATCTCAGCTTCACATCGATGAAGCCAGCCTTCATACTTGTTAAATAAAACCTCCTCAATGTCTATGTTGTGGAATAAAATGTCGGAAGGCTATAGAGGAGTAGTGAAGCTTAGCATTGTGGTCACCCTCTTAGCGATGACACTAGTAACTACGCCACTATGGCCTACAGCTAGCGCTGACGAAGGCAAGAAAGCGTGGCTGCGGATGGACGTCGTCTTTACAGATGCTCCCACCTTGTACTATATGGAGGATAGCCCCGGCGACTTGTGGCTCGAAGATAGCTGGATAGTGGAGACTGAAAGTGGCTCGGGAACCTTTACGGCGACCATCAAGGTAACTAACATACACAGCACCGGCAGCGTTCACGACATCACCCTAGTCTTGGCCACAACCAACCCAGCCGTCGTATCGATCACGGTGGAGTCGCCACTATTTAACACCCTACCTATAGATAGGACGAGCACAGGCATAGTAGATATGAGGACTGATGGAGGTGTTTACCTTGCGAATATGCCTGGCCACGGTGTGTACAACAGCGCTCCTTCACCCATATGGTATGAATATAGAGCTCCTCCAGATCCTGGCCCGATTCTCGCCCCTGACGAATTCGTGTTATTCAGAATTAATTTCACTCTCACAGATGCCCCTAACGACTGGAAGCTCCACGCCGATGCCTACGGCTGGACCGGGGAGTTGAGCGAAATACTTGCAGTTGTCAACGGAGACAAGGTGGACGCGGCATTCATACCCTTCTCAAAGGATGTAACATTCACTGTACCAGAGTTTGAGGTAGCAGCTTATCTAATAGCATCATCTGCAACAGTGTTCCTGTTATTCCGGAAAAAGCTTGGAACCAGAATAAAGCCTATTGTTAGCGTTAACTGACACCCACTTAAGTATCATCAATCACAATCACCTATTTCGAGGCTAAATTATGGTTAAGATTCTAAGACGCGCTAAAGATACTATACTGAAGGATCTAAGGAGCGGTAATGTCACAGTATGTATAGTAGGCCTAGGATATGTCGGTCTACCTCTATCCGCTTTATTCGCATCTGAAGGAGCACGTGTAATAGGCTGCGACGTCAGAGAAGAAGTTGTTGAAAAAGTCTCCAGAGGCAAATCACCCATACAAGAGCATGACGTCATAGAGCTGCTTCAATCGAACGCAAAGCCCCTTCAAGCAGTCTGCCCCGCGTGCGCCGTCCAACTCTTCGACACAGGTGAAGAAGTATTCTGCCCCCACTGCCAGAAGATAGCGGAGATACAAGGACAGACCGTCAGACTCTTGTCGAGAAACGTGAAACGCGAAGATCTTGCAGCAAACCGACCTAGACAATTAGAGAATCTTCTAAAAGAAGCGGTGAAGAAAGACCTCCTCACCGTCACCAGCAATACGACTCGAGCAGTCAAAGAAGCTGACGCCGTCCTAATCACTGTAGGCACACCTATAGACAATAGCAAGAAGCCTGATACCAAAGCCCTCTCATCAGCCTGCACCCAGATAGGAAGAGGTTTGACCGAAGACACACTCGTAATATTGAAGAGCACAGTGTCACCCGGAACTACACAGCACTTTGTAGCACCAATCTTAGCCCGGGAGTCTGGACTAACTCTAGGCAACGGCTTCGGCCTAGCACATATGCCTGAGCGAATAAAGGAAGGGATGGCCCTCTACGAGTTCAGAACACTCCCCCGAATCGTAGCAGGTATCGACAGGCGAAGCGCAGAAGCCGCAGCAGCCCTATTCAGCATCTTCCCCGCCCCGATTCACGTCTTCGACAGCCCAGAGATCACAGAAGCATCCAAACTCTTCGAAAACATCTACAGAGACGTGAACATAGCCTTAGCTAATGAACTGGCTCTGATCTGCGAAGCCTTAGGGATAGACGTGATGAAAATCATCGAGGCGGCGCACACAGATCCCAAGACACACTTCCTGACTCCAGGCCCAGGAGTAGGCGGCTACTGCCTTCCGAAAGACCCGTACTACCTGACTCAACCCGCTGCCAAGAACGGATTCAACCCAAGCCTCATACCTATGGCAAGGATGGTGAACGAAGATATGCCTCACCATGTTGCTCGACTAATCGAAGAGGTACACACTGAAGCGGGACTTAAGGTTTCAGAAAGCACCATCACAGTTCTCGGCTTAGCCTTCAAGGGCAACTCAGGAGACCTACGGAACACACCAATCCTCCCCATAGTCAAAACAATCCAAGAAAAAGGAGCCAGAGTCATAGCCTACGACCCACTAGTAGACCCAGAAGAGGCAAAGATACTCTTCAGTGAAACCAAGTTGGCACAAAGCCTCAACGAAGCCGTCAAAGACGCCCACTGCATAGTCATAGCCGCAGACCACATTGAACTCCGTAAACTTACGATACAAGACCTACTAGAGAAGACAAAAAACCTGAAGGCTATAGTAGACGCCCGACACGTATTCAACCCAGAAGAAGTCATCGGAGCCGGCCTGGCATACCGAGGTCTCGGGCACGGACGACATAGTCGAGTTTGAAGACTATGCGATTCTCTAGAATCCTAGTGACAGGCGGGGTAGGCTTCATCGGCAGCCACATCGTAGACAGGCTTCTAGCCGAGGGAGCTGAAGTGACGATCTTGGACAACCTGAGCAACGGCTATCTCGCGAATATCGCACATCACGAAGGGGACAGCCGAGTTCAGATAGTTGTCGGAGACATCCGGAAAAAAGAGTTGTTAAAGAGGCTCCTCCGCAGATCCGATGCTGTAATCCATCTGGCAGCATTGGTCAGCTTAACCAGATCCTTCAAAGATCCTGTCCTGACCAACGAAATCAACGCCACCGGCACCCTTCATCTCCTCAACGCCTGTTTAGACGAAGGTGTTTCACGCATCGTATACGCCTCCTCCTCAACCGTATACGGAAATTCAGAATCTCTACCCAAAGATGAAGATATGGCCCCCAGGCCATCTTCACCCTACGCCGTATCCAAGATGACTGGTGAGAGCTACTGTCTAGCCTTCCATCAGACCTACGGTCTAGAAACAGCCTGTCTAAGATACTTCAACGTCTACGGTCCAAGGCAGAATGACGACCTCTACAGCGGCATAATACCTGTATTCATATCGAATCTTTCAGAAGGAAACCGCCCGATTATATATGGTGACGGAGAGCAAACACGAGACTTTGTATATGTGGATGATGTAGTGGAAGCCAGTCTACTGGCTCTAGAGAAGCCCGGCATAGGAGGGGAGATCCTCAACATAGGCACAGGTATGCCAGTAAGTATCAACCAACTCACAAAGACACTCAACCACATCATGAACACAAGCACCGAACCCAAGTATGGGCTGAAAAGATCCGGAGACATCAGGCACACCTACGCGAACATAGAAAAGGCCGCAAAAATACTGGGATACAGCCCTAAAGTAACCTTAGAGGACGGTCTCCGTGAGATGATCAAATTGCATATGCTACGCATACAAGGATACCAATAAACCTATGAAAGACGCCACTCTTATAGAAATTCATCCCTAGTTTTACATAGTCTATTATAAACAAGAGAATCCCAGACTACATTAAACCCAGAAATGAAAAACCAGCAACCCGTCAAGAAGATCACGACCAAGCTTCGAGCAGGAGAACTTCAATTATGTATAATCGGCTTAGGCCGCATAGGACTCCCAACAGCAGCTCTATTCGCCAAAGCCGGCGTCAACGTGACAGGTGTTGATATTGAGACCAAGGTCATTGAAGAGGTGAATTCCGGCAAGTGTCGTTTCATAGATGAGCCGGGTTTGAAGCAAATGCTCAGCGAGGTAGTTTCTTCTGGATGGCTCAAGGCCACAACCGATATACAGGCAGCTGTAAAAAAGGCTGACGCAATAATTGTCTGTGTACCCACCCCAGTGGATGAAGCGAAGACCCCTGATTACTCATACATAGCCTCAGTATCGCATGATATAGGCCGAGCTCTAAGTAAAGGCGC
>JARPAQ010000181.1 GCA_029460375.1 Nitrososphaerota archaeon
TAAGGTGAGCTGCTCGTCTGTATATTCTCGAATAGATCTACGTCTAAGTAGAGCTTCCTCTACAGACACTTCTCCCTCCTTAACTGGCTCTGGGAGTGGAACTTCGCTAGGTGTGAAACCTTCCATTGCAGCCTTTGGCTGAGACCTCACGTATGTGTAGTATACGGCTCCACCGATAGCTGTAGCTCCTAATGCAGCACCAGCGTACTTGATGAAACTCCTTCGTCCAACCTTTCTGGTTTCACTCATTCTATGGAAATACTTTCAGAGAAGTATATGTATATGTTTACGAAAAAGTCGTCAAACCGCCCAATAATTCTATAACGGATGTCCCACCGGAGCTATGTAAAGAGGCTTCTGCTCCTCTGGAAGATCTAGAAGTCTCTGAACCTGTTCGTCATGAAACGCTCCTATCACCACAGTCCCCAAGTCAAGCGCAGCAGCCTGAAGATAGATATTCTGATCAGCATGCCCTGCTTCCATATACACGTATCTGATTCCACGTTCTCCATACCTTTCGGTCGTCCTTTCAAACACGGCGGCTATCACTATATTTATCCTAGCAGTAGCAACCCAGTCCTGATCAAGCGCAGCTACAGCCAGATCAGAAGTCTTATCCCCCGGTTCCACCAGTAGCAGAGTGTGCCTCTGCGGTATATAGCGGTAGATACCCGGCGCCAAATCTTCCACTCCTCTATTGGCCACGACTATATACACTTCTAGAGGATAGGTTCCTCCTGCTGAAGGTGCGGTTCTACCTCCCCATTCAGGTCTGGTTATTCCTTGAGCTGCCCATAGAAGCTGAGAGACCTCCTTCAGAGTGAGGGGTTGATCAGTATAGTCTCGTATAGAGCTTCGTTTAGACAGCGCCTCTTCGATCGAGACTGTTCCCAGCGTTACAGGTTGCGGGAGATCCAGCTCACCCTCTATATATTCAACGTCTCTGACCTGAGGAAGAGTAGTCCAGTACGCTACAATTAGCATTGCTGCTGCTAGTAAAATTAGTATAATGGGTATAGTTCTAGATTGGTGTTTTCTATTCAATTTGACTTCAGGACACTAGGTAGCATCTTAGACCAATATCTCTTTCTACTATCTTCATCTGCTTAGCACTTCTGATCAGTTAAAACGCTACTTCTATATGCTAGAGATAAGCATAATAAAACGGTGAGGGTGACCCCTTGCCAAGCAGTAAGAATGAAAGTACCTGATATTGGAGTAGATATGGTTCGGGATATTGTTCAGAGGGGCGTATAGATATTTGAAGACCTCCGATTTGAATATTGAGGATGTGAAAGAGCCGAACCTGATGAAGGATATCTTTCCATATGATGAAGTTCCTAGAATCGTATTTGACTATAAGGATGTTCCAATAGACTTTCCTAGTGAAATCTTTGTTACTGACACGACCTTCAGAGATGGGCAACAGGGTTATGCGCCCTTCACAGTAGATCAGATAGTCAGCTTATACGACCTTATGCATAGGTTGGGCGGCTCTAAAGGCACTATAAGATTTTCAGAGTTCTTCCTGTACTCTGAGATAGATAGAGAAGCTGTCAAGAAGTGTCTTGAGCGGGGATACAAGTATCCAAAGGTGACTGGCTGGATGCGGGCCAGTAAAGGTGACTTTGAGCTCATTAAGGAGGCTAAGCTGGAGGAGACCGGTATACTGGCATCTATATCGGACTATCACATCTTCTATAAGTTCAACCAGTCTAGAAGCCAAGTTCTAGGGAAGTACCTGACTATCGTTGAGGAATGTTTGAAGAACGGTATAGTCTGCAGATGTCATCTTGAAGATATTACTCGTGCTGATATTTATCGGGTGGTTGTTCCGTTTGTTAAGAGTGTTATGCGTCTCTCTGAGAAGTATAAGTTACCTGTGCGGATACGGGTCTGTGACACTCTTGGGCTCGGAGTGCCCTATTCATTCGCTTCTCTGCCGAGGAGCATACCTAAGCTTATCTGGACTATGGTGAATGAGGCGGGAGTTCCTCATGAGCTGCTTGAATTTCATGGTCATAATGACTTCAATATGACTGTGGCAAACTCCACTGCTTCTTGGCTATACGGTGCATCTTCGGTCAACGGTACTCTTCTAGGTATAGGTGAGAGGACAGGTAACACGCCGTTGGAAGCTATGATGATTCAGATGATGGAGCTGAAGCATTCAGATATGGGTATAGATACAAAGGTGATAACTGAGATAGCTGAGTATTACGAGAAGGAGCTGGGTTTTGAGATTCCGAAGTATTACCCTCTTGTGGGTGAAAACTTCAATGTTACACGTGCAGGTATTCATGCGGATGGGCTTATCAAGAATGAAGAGGTCTATCTGCCGTTCAATACTCGGAAGATTCTTGGGAGTGCTCCTCGTGTAGCTATAACTAAGACTTCAGGTTTGGCGGGTTTAGTCTTCTGGATAAATGGTCATCTTAACCTTGAAGGTGAGGAGAAGGTGCAGAAGAGTAATCCTGATATTAAGAAGATCTATGAGTGGGTGATGGAGCAGTATCGGAACGGGCGTATTATCCCGATTTCTGATGCTGAGATGATGGATTTGGTTGAACGCTATCTGCCGAGTCTTTTTAAGAAGTACGTTAAAGAACATACTGAATAGAGTCGATATCACCTATAATAGATCCGTCAAGAGTGATTATAAGGGCTTCAGCGACATTTCCATCGATCTTTCTGAGTAATGGTGAAATTATTCTTTCACGATAGACTGTCAGACCTGTGGCGCTCAACTCTGTATTGAAGGAAGGCATCACCCATACTTCAAGCAGATCATCATCCTCGAAATCATCGAAGATAAGTTTCTTTTTTGCTTTAAGCGTAAGCCAAACTGGCCTGCCGCTCAAGGGGTTTCCTTTTCTGCTGTAAGAAGGGTGTATGTGACCCATAACTAGCCGCTTTGCTCCTTGAAGTCTGCGGGATGGGTGGGTGTGGCCGTGTAGAAAGCCGGTGTCATTTATCAGTATTTCTTTTGGTTCGAGTTTTACTTCTCGGGGTAGAAGGGGTGTGAGTCCTCCGTCGTGGTTTCCCGGTATTACTGATATTTCTACTAGGGCTGTTATCTTCTCCATGAATTTTGGGACGTGTTTCCATTCGTCTCTGCTTATTTTGCTGAACCCGCTTTTTACATCTCCGAGGATGAGTAGTCTGTCTGGCTTGTGTTGCTGTATCAGTTCGGTGAGTGTCTGGAGCATTTTGTCGGTGGAGGGTGTTATGTTGAAGCCTTCTCTGTTGAACCTCTGCTCGAAACCTATGTGGAGATCTGAGATTACTAGATAATCTTCTCCTGCTTCCGTCAGCTTTAAAGCTGGGTGCGGGTATAGTATTTCGAGCTTCAGCATGCTTCCGTCCGATATAGATATCTTTACGGATGTATTAGAGGCTA
>JARPAQ010000182.1 GCA_029460375.1 Nitrososphaerota archaeon
ACTCCACTATCTTGAGAGTAGGTGGAGGTCTGCACGACAGGCTGCGCATCCTAGATCCCGAGGTGGAAGGGGAGACTCTTGACAAGGTTAAGGATGAACTGGAAAAGTTTGGGCTCACCACCCGTGAATCGAGGATATACCTTCATCTGGCAAGGTTTGGTCCGAGAAAAGCTAACAAGATAGCTGAAGAACTGAAGACACACCGAACTGAGACTTACCATGCTTTAACATCCTTGCAGAATAAGGGGATAGTTACAGCTACCCTCGAACGCCCCATCAGCTTCATAGCACTACCTTTCGAGAAAGCTATAGAGAAGATAATCAGGCTGGAGAAGGAGAGGGTAACCCTCGCCGAGAAGAGAAGCCAACACGTATTCGATCTATGGCGCTCTCTCCCTGCAAGTATAGATAAAGAGATACCCATCAAGCAGTTCCAGATATTCGAAGGAATAGATCAGGCATACGGCAAGATGAATGAAATACAGCGAAACATAGAGTCAGAGGTATGTGTTATGGCCTCCAAGATGAATCTCGCGCGACTGGATCAGGAAGGCTTTCTAGACCGATTGAAAGATATGGCTAAGAAGAGCGGTATAACCATCAGGCTGCTGGTTGACATCGAATCAGAGAAACAAGTAGTAGAGACGATAAAAGACGGTTCTGCCCGTTTCCTCCCCGCGAACATACGGCCTGTTCCACACTTCGTACTTGCAGACGGGAAAGAGCTCTTATTCTTCACAAGCAAGGAAGACGCCCCCAGAAAGAAGATATCTGCCATCTGGACGAACTACGATGTCTTCACAAAAGCATTATACATAATGTTCATTAAACTGTGGGAAGATAGCGGACCCAAGTAAACTCAGGCCGAGAAGACCTAACCTGTGACCTGCGGGGCCGCCTCAGATGACTCACCTGTTGAAGCGGCTTCTTCAACTTGTTTCTTTTGAGGAGAGCCCGTAGAAGAATCTTGATCATGAGAGGTTTTTTCAATGGGCAACTTATGGTCGGAGTAAAGTAAGCCAGCCGCAGGGTACGGAACATTGATTCCAGCCGCAAGCATGTATATCACAGAATATATCTGAGAATATATCTCAGACATCAGAATAGGTACCTGATTGTCAGGATCAGTGGCTAGTATCCTCTCGATATCCTTCTGTTCACCTTGAACCTTAACCTGACCAGTTATATGAAAAGTCGCCACCTCGGGCTCGGTGATGATCTTCAGCTCAAACTCAAGTGCCACTTCGCCAGAATTTCTGCTAATCTCCTCGAGCTTAGCATCCACCTTGAAATCTAACGAGTTGACTTTATGATTCTTACCACTCCGGCTGGCTTTTAGGTCGAGTATACTAAGGTCTAGACTAAGATTCGTTCCGTTTCCAACTTCGCCACCGTTCCCTGCCAAGACAATTCTCCTCACATATCTAGACTAGCATTCTTTACTTAGAATCCTCTCCTTTCTCAACAACCGCCTTCGAACCGTCAGCCTTATCTGAATTGTTCAGATGCTTTCGGAAGGAATCAATAATGTCTATAGCTTGTTTGATGTCTTCAGGATTCAGCCTATAGGCACCTGGAAGGTCTACCCGTACGTTAGCGTAGGTGTAATCTTTGAGGCCGCATAGGTTGACGTTAACTATTTTTCTATACTTGTTAAAGTTTCGAGACCAGATTGAGCCACCTTCCATCACGAAACGTGCAGTCGTCACTCCGTCACTGGTCGGCTTTTGATCTGATGGTCTGTCTAAGCTTACTGGAGCAAGATCAGCCGCATTTCTCCAGAATTCAACTGAGGCATCAAATAGTCTGTTATCTAGCTTACTATTTACCACAAACTCCTTGGCTATAGACGAAGCAAGATTGACTCTATGAATAGTTATGTCTTCGAGACTCTTAACCATCCTCTAAACACCTCTTCTAAAAACTGCGGAACCAGACAGGATATCGACATATGCTTGAGAGAATTGAAAAGCGCTATAATACCTAGTGCGTAACTTAACATACTCACTAATACTCAAAATCATCGATTCAACGTAGAATAATAGGTGCTAGTAAACGAGCGAAGTAAATGAAAGAGTTGAAGATACAGGAGAACACCAGCAGCCGCCAGAGGAGTTACAATCAGAATCTAGCTCAATAGAACAGACTGAAGATAGCGGAGGAAGTACAGGTGAAGATAACAAGTCTCTAGAAGAGCCTCTGGACGAGAAACCGCGGGTTCAATCCCGTATAGGAGTAGAGGGAAATATCAAAGCTGATTCAGAAGAACCTCCACGAATACCTGAAGAACTGCAGACGAAAGAGGA
Organism: Nitrososphaerota archaeon; assembly: GCA_029460375.1. Classification (GTDB taxonomy): domain Archaea; phylum Thermoproteota; class Nitrososphaeria; order Nitrososphaerales; family JACPRH01; genus JARPAQ01. The sequence continues at coordinate 2,307 of JARPAQ010000182.1, forward strand.
ACCTTCAGAACATACTGAAGATCACGGAGGGAGCATAGGTGAGAATGAGAACATGCCTCCAGCATTTCATTCCACATCGAATCTAAGTCCCCTCCCTACCGCTACCAGTGAACCGTGGGATGCAACAAAGTTCCTTAGTTCATTGGGGGTGGTGTCTGATGGAACTCGTCAGCTCTATGAGATGCAGGTTGAAGCGAAGCGGCTGAAGGAAGACCTTTGCAGGATAGTGTCAGAGATAATCAATTTTACCGGAGTATCTATCCCGTTATCACCAGATATACTTGAAGGCCCCGGTTTCCAAGTCAAAGATGCCAGTATAGGCCGTGAGGGAGTTATACACATAAATCTCGCTGATGGTGAAAAGAAGTTCAAGAAACTTTCAGATTTCGACAACAGAAGCGTATTGAGACTCATCTATGATATAGTGCCCAAGTTTAGAAGCGCCATTGAATCTGAGCTTAAGGTTCTCAACGAAGATATCAACCTGATGGATAGGGCTGTTGCAGATTTCAAGAAGGCTCATCCTGTTCTCAATAGGGACGAGAATGATTCAGGCATGATCGAGATTAAGAGGGAGAACACGGATTTTATAAATCAGTTCTAAACCGGTGATCGAAGTGCCCTACGATATACATCGAAATTCTACAGAAATCCAAAGCTCCGTAGTCAGTAATCTCGTTTCAATCGTTGAGAAAGAGATATCCTCAAAGAAGGAGCAATTAGACATGTATGAGAAAAGGCTTGGTACAATCATCAGATCTGTTGAAAACAATCCGAATTTGGCTAAGAATCTGGTACTGAAAGATCTAAAGATGCCCAGTAAGAAAAGCAAAAAGAAAGAGAATGGGGATAAGGACTGGCTGAAGTATCAAGGCTTAATGTTGTACAGCGGCGATCCGAAAATGGGTGAGGCACGAATATACTTCGATACTGTTTCTACAATTCGAGACGAAGTCTTCGCTCTTGAAGAGATAAAGAAGGCGCTAAAGAATCTCATAGCCTCAGGCTTAGGAGATGAGACCAGATGCTCTATCTTCTTTAAAGATGGAATCCCGGTAAAACTTGTTCTACGTCCAGCTGATGAAGAAAATCATACTAAGATTTCTCTTCAGACAAACTTTCGTATTAAATAGTCAACTTATGCGGATTAACTGCCAAGTTCCATATAGGCACGAATGTAGCTTTTAACTAGGTCATCTGGGTCTGAAATAAAACAGTGATGCCTAAAGTAGCGTTTGATGCTTTTGGTACCAAGGCCAACCGCTAAAGGAAGTATCCCTGCGCGCTCGACCTCGGATATTGCGTTGGTTAGATCATTCTCTATGCCTTCATAACCCGCAGGTAA
>JARPAQ010000032.1 GCA_029460375.1 Nitrososphaerota archaeon
GTGCTCCAAACACTATGCTAGATAGTATGCTAAATATTTACTTTGAAACACTATCACGATAAAAAATGGAGGGTAAGGCTAGGCTAAAACTAGTCCGCCTTAACTGGTTCTTCTTGTTTTAACTGACTCTTCAACGCGCGATGGCTTTTGCAATGTGTTTCTCAATGCGATTTTCGTCTGGGTTACGAGTGTTTTCTTTCAAGACTCGGTCAAGCTTCAGCTGAGATCTTCGCAGCTTATCCTTAGCATAGAAGACTTCCGATAATATCGAGAGAAGCTGGGCTCCTTTTTCAGACATAAAGAATACTTTTAGATCCTCATCAAAGATCAACAGATCCATTTCGGTGAGGTAGTTCAGGTAACGCCTCAGCTGGGTGGTGCTTAAATTTGCACCGTACATGATGTGGGTCTTCTTACAACCGTTTCCAACCTTCTTCAATATACTTGCTACAATTTCAAGCCTGTTACGATATACTGATTGGTTATTTCTAGGATTGATCAACTTTTCTGTGTGAAGAATCATCGCCTCAGAGTTCATCTTATGGTTCCTTAATGGTGAAAAACGATTTAATCATTGCGAACATATTGTAAAAACTAATCATACACATCGGAATCCTAGTTATCAGATACATACAGTAATATATTCTGAAGATAGAAAATTCAAAATAAGAAATACCAGTAAAGATAGTATCATAAACAGATTCTAGAGCCTGATGAAGGTGAGAATCAACAGGAGAATCATACCCTGCTCAAGGGGACCAGAACTGGGGTTCTGAACAAAACAACTTCAAAAAGAAATTCTAAGCAACGCTCTAACTCTGCTTAAACAGTCTGAAGCCCATAGTTACCGACCACGCTGACGCCGCTAGATATGCAAGCGTCTCCGGTATCGCGACACCTTCCCATCCAAATATCCAGACAAAAGCGGAAAAAAGACCTAATATGACAGTAATTAATCCCCATTTTCGCTCGTGCGTGAAAATGAATCCTACCCCGAATATCAACAGGTATAATGAGAGTAGAACGAAGAAGGCGACTGAAACATAAAGATGCAGTTCACCAGCTGTCTCTGGGAAGATACCTATAGCGCTAAGAGCGGCTGCGTCGAGAATAACAATAAACTTTCCAACGCGGCCCAGACTACTGTTCAGTGCCTTTCCGAGACCTGTTGCGAAGACCCCGGTAAGAACCCCGCCTAATACGAGACCAGTGTTGAACACCACTGCAGCGCTGCCTTGAACTCCCAGATCGCTCAGAGCATTGTCCGTCCAGCTGAACCACGGAGAAATGAAGACCGCAAGCAACACAAACAAGGAAACAACAAGCGGCTCAATTATACCGCATAACCCCGCAATCCTAAACCGATCTCGTTTCGTCAAAATATCCCTCCTTAAGGCTCTAACGCATCACAGCTCCCCCATCTACAATGACAGTCTGACCCGTCATAAAATCTGAAGCATTAGACGCCAAGAAAACCACTACCCTCCCGACTTCCTCTGGCCTCCCGAACCTCTTCAGCGCCATTTCCTCGGTGAAGCTCCTCCGTTCCTCTTCATTCAACCACTCCACCCAGCCGGTTCTAATACTGCCTAATGCTACTGCGTTAACCTGCACATGGGGCGCAAGGGACCACGCCAAAGCTTTAGTCAGACCCAAGATACCGGACTTCGCCACTGTGTAGACCATACCATACGGGTCTCCGGCTACCGCGGGGGTCGATGAGATATTAATGATCTTTCCTTCTTTTTGGCCCTGCATCACCTTCGCCGCGGCTTGGGAGCAGAGGAAGGCGCCTTTGAGGTCTACATTCATCACATCTGACCACATCTTCTCCGTAATATCCTCCAGCTTCATGAACCATAAATCTCTTGATGAGTAGCCAGCGTTGTTCACGAGGATGTGTACCGCTCCGAATTCCTTTTGAGCCCTGTTGACCATTTCAACAACTTCTTCTCGATTAGAAACATCAGCCTTAACAACCAGCGCTCTTGAACCTGATGCTTTCACCTCCTGAGCTACCTTCTCCGCTTCGTCTGCTGATTTCGAGTAGTTGATAACAACATCAGCCCCTCCTCGGGCAAGTTCTAATGCGATGGCTTTACCGATGCCCCTGCTGGAGCCGGTGACAATCGCCACCTTACCTTTTAGATTCATATGATGTCTAGCGTAAGACTTTCATTTAATCATATTCTATCGGATCGTCAATACCGACCTGACGGAAGATGTCTTTTCTTGTTCGACAAGCTTCACATAAACCACAGGCCTTCTCTCCTTTACCGTGGCAGCTCCACGTAAGATGAAGGGGTACTTCTAGAGTGAGGGCCATCTTCAGTATCTCCACCTTAGAAAGACCAGCCAAAGGGGTTACGATATTCAAACCCCTTCTCTGACCAATAAATGTGCCCAGCTTAAACGCACGGTTCATAGCTTCGATATATTCAGGTCTTGAATCTGGGTAATGAGTAAAGTCGATCTTGTTATGCCCCCCCACTATCCATGCGGCGTCCACTGTTTCAGCCCATGACGCAGCTATGGCGTAGAAGACCGTATTTCTGGCAGGTATGTAACTGCTCGGTATCTCATCTTCATAATGCTCGACGCCATTTAGGGGGTTGTCCATCACCTCCATTAAGAAAGGAACCTCGATCACCTTGAACTCTTTCGCATCGGACTCCTGTGTTAATCTTTCAGTCGCCTTTAGTTCTCTAGGATTCCGTTGGTGATAATTGAAGGTGAGGGTTAATGGTTCCCAGCCCTTTTTCATTGTCCACCAGAGGCAGACTGCTGAATCTAGGCCTCCTGAGAGGAGCACTATCGCCCTGTCGCCCATGTTACATCTACGCTATCCTTGACAGGTTCATATAGGATTTAATATGCGCTTCTAAACCTTCATTGCTGTTAACTTGTCCAGAAGAAGTCTTCGAGCTTTGTCGCGCCTACTATCTCATCAAACTCGTATCCCAGAGCACTTAGTATCTGGTCGAAGGTGCTCCGCATATAATCTTCGTACTTCTTAGTATCCACCTCGTTCACGTTAGCCATAGATACAGGCTTCACCCCGATCGAATTGGTCGTCTTCACAAAAGAGATTATATCACCCGCCTTAACCTCTTTACCCTGCTTCACCAAAATCTTAGCCGCCTTCACATGCTGCGGCTCAGTCTTCTTGTATGATCCTATCGATTTACTCATCTGGATGTTGAATGCAAGTTGCTCTGTGGGTATCTCCTTATTTTTCAGAGCCAGATACCTTCCACGCAGATATGTTTTTATCTCATCTCTTGCTCGTTCGAAGTCCCCTTCAGACATAACTTTGCTCAGAATATTCACCGCGTTGTAAAACGCCTCCCGTATAAACGGAGGGGTATGACTCTTCTTCCCTGTTAACCCCTTCACATCCACATTTCCATCCGGAAGAACCCCCAAATAGTTCTTCTTTCTCTGGCTGAACGCTACGTACCTGTAGGTCTTTTCGAGATCAAGCTCTATACCAATCTCCTTTTCAGCCCATTCTGTAATCTCCTTGACCTGCTCCTCCTTAGGACTCTTCAGAAACAGTGAATCAGTATCACCATACACAACCTCGATACCGAGTTCTTCACACTTGCCTATAGTCCGCGTAATCGAATACCGCCCCAAAGCCGCTGTAGCGTCTGCAGCAGGAAGATAGTATAGAGGATAGATATCAGCACCCATAACCCCGTAACTAGCGTTTAGAATAACTTTGAGCGCTTGTGACACGACCTTAGCTAATTCTTTCTCCTCAGCCTTCAAGCCTGGCTGCTTAGAAAGAGGCTTGTAGTAATCTACCCGGATGTCCCTCAGAGAACCTATGACATTAGAAGCGATTCCTCTTCGTTTAGTACAGGCCCAGTAAGCTGTTTCAGGAATCCCTTTAGAGCGACACTCCTCATGAACACACCTAACCGTCTCATAAGATAGGTTATACACCTTGATTAGGCTAGGATACAGGCTGGCAAAGTCCAGCACAGCGACATCAAAGTAGATCCCGCTCTTCGGTTCAACAACTATTCCTCCCTTGTACTTCTTCCCCTTAATAACCGGCTCAGATACTACCGTCTGCTCTCTATCCTCTAATTCACTCCTTCTCGGAATGAGCGCGTTACGCTGCCTATGTTCAAAGTACATCATGCTTCTTATCCAGTTTGATACAGATATTCTCGCTACATCATCTATTGGCATCTTGGCTACTCTAGATATGACTAGCAGAAGCTTCATGAGCAAGCTGTCGCTGAAACTTGTAAGCATGTATGTTATCTTTGAGTCTTGGTAGCAGTATTCAGCCATCTCATACATTGACAGATCGCCCATCGAGCCTTCCAGAGGAATCTTTGTCTCTTCGATGAGAGCTTTCGCGACACTGTTTAGGGTATGCTCGGTATACCTGTTATTGAACGCGTATCCCTTTATAGAGCGGTTTATGAACGTCTTGTAGAGATCGATATGAACACCGGGTCTAACATTTGCCACGTTATTCCCCAGTGATATCGGTATATCCTCCTTTTTGAAACCGATTTCAGGTCTCTGTGCACGGTGGTATAGATAGTTCAGGTCGAAATCGTCACCGTTGTAGGTTATGATAAAAGGGTGCTGAACCATATGCTTGAAGACCTCGGCTAGAAGATCCTTCTCATCATCGAAGAACACTGGATCAAAATCGTCCTTTAGACGCCTCATGCCCAGATCTGCACCTTTCCTCTTCAGTAACAACACCTTTCTGAGGTCATCACTTCCAACCAGCGCAACTGCAACCACTTCTTGAGCCGCCTCTCTAGCATCCGGTATCCTGTTCTCTTCAACAGGTATCACCTCTATATCGAGCGCCATTCGACGCAGCTCAGGAAGAGGCTGGCTTAGGAGTTCTGCCCATTCTTCGATACTCTTCTTCAGGTCTGCATCCGCCTTTTTCAACGTCTTCTCCAATCACTTCTGTATCGCGGCTGGGAGATCATACTTTACATGAACCACTTTAGAGGATTCTATCCTGTAGAATGCTCCAGCCGGGAAACCTTCATCGTAAAGATAGTTCTCATAATATTTTATATCGGCCTCCCAAGCTTCCACCATGTCCCTTATACTCGTCCTAGATGATGCCCCTCCAATCGCCAACGGATCGGTAGCGATTATCTTGTAGACCTCGATATATTGGTCGTTCAGGAGATCGTGCTTCTTGACCTTCTCTATCTTTACCACATCAGGTCGCTTTTTGAGCTCCTCGATGGTCTCTTCAGATACCGTTTCAGGCTTGACGAAGCAGTATGGCTTGTGCCCTGTATTGTCATACCAGAGATGAATCCTTCTAGTCTCCGGACTATAGAACTTTAAGACCGCAACCTTCTGGCCACTATCATATGTAGCTGAAACCAGTATAGAGTCTTTCAAATTAGTGGTACTCTTCTCTGCGTTCTTCAGCTCATTTACATACTCTAGCGGCTGCTCGCGCTTCATAACTTAATCCAAGGATATACTTCTAAGAATATATTTGCTTTGAAGCCGCAAAAGCAAGGTAAGGGTTAAATTAAGAGACTCTCAACCTTGGTAAGAGCAGCAAAATTGGTCATCGGAAATATCCCTAGATTCTCACAGTTATCCGCAGTTCTGTTCTTAGTAGCAGGTGTATTCTGGGCGTCGATTGTCATGATGCAGCAGGGAGATTTGCTGTTGGTGTGGCCGAGCCTTGCTAGCTTTGCTTCAGCTGGATTGATTTTTATGAAGAGGAGTGTAGTTGTCACTAGAAGTGTA
>JARPAQ010000033.1 GCA_029460375.1 Nitrososphaerota archaeon
GCGTGAACTATATCGAGATAAGCCCCATAGTATCCGAAAGCCACGAAGAATCCTGCAGAACCATGGTCAAGGCAGGTTTGAGCGCGGATATAGTGGCTCACCTACGAGCTCTCCCGCTAGATGTAGACGTAGCTTTGAGATGCGATGCTTCCTGGATAGCTATGTACCATTCAGTCTCGGATATACATCTAAAGTATAAGCTGAGGATATCAAGGGAAGAAGCTGTAAGAAGAGCAGTGGAGGCTGTCGAGTACGCGAAGAGTCACGGACTCAAGTTACGCTTCACTATGGAGGACGCCAGCAGAGCTAACCCAGAGTTCCTCAAGGAGGTATGCAGAGCAGTTTCTGAAGCAGGAGCAGACCGGATAAGCCTGCCTGATACACTAGGCATATTGTCTCCCAAAGGAATGTACAACTTGGTGAAGATGATTCGTGAAACGGTAGATACACCGCTGGATATGCACTGCCACAACGATCTGGGGTTGGCTTTACCTAACGCCCTATCAGGTCTTGAAGCAGGTGCAACTATGGTTCATACTACTATAGACGGGCTTGGTGAGCGGACTGGACTCACTTCACTTGCAGAGATAACTATGACGTTCAAGATAATATACAGGTTGAATCTTGACGTAAGGACAGAGATGCTTCGGGAACTTTCAGAACTCATCTCAACCTACACATCCGTAAGGACACCGGCATCCAAACCTATGGTCGGAGAAAACGCATACAAGCATAAAGCAGGTACCCATGTAGCAGCAATAATCCGAAGCCCATCTGCATACGAGATCGTCCCTCCTCAGACCGTGGGTAACCGCAGACGCATAATCATCGGTGAACTAGCAGGAAGGACCGAAGCAGCATTCCTGATGAAGCTGCTGGGGTTGACCCCTACCTCCGAGGATGCAGTGAGGCTGACTAAAGGGTTGAAGAGCCTCCGTACCGGAGACCTTTTTGAACTCGAACTCTCTAAAGAACTGGAGACCGATATCGTTAATGTCGAAGACAGTATCAACAAGCAGCGTGAAGAGCAAAAAACATCTAAAGGAGGTGAGAATCTTTGAAGTGTCCAGAATGTGAAGGCGATATTGCTATACCTGAAGACGCTATCGAAGGAGAAATCGTCACCTGCCCAGACTGTGGAGTGTCGTTCGAGGTGCATAAGAAGAGTGACGGGTCATTCGAACTTAGGGCGGCTCAGATAGAAGGAGAAGACTGGGGTGAATAGTTAAGATTGCAGCTCACTATGCTGTACGATGTTATAAGAACTGAGGAGAAGATGCTGGTCAAGGCCGCCGAGAAGAAGAATATAGATATGAAAATGCTCGGCTCAAGAGACCTCTACTTTGACCTACAGAAGAACTACCGCAAAGAGTTTGGAGACATAGTTCTCCAGAGGTGTGTAAGCTACTTCCGCAGCCTCCACCTCACAGCCCTCCTAGAATCAAAGGGGATAAAGGTCGTAAACGGCCTCCACGAAGCATTTACAGCCGGAAACAAGATGAACTCAACACTGGCAATGATCAAAGCAGGGGTACCTGTTCCACGAACCTACCTCGCATTCAATCAGGAGACCGCTCTAAAGGCGCTTGAAGACCTCGGTTACCCTGCGGTTCTGAAGCCCACGATTGGCAGCTGGGGTAGGCTTATAGCGATTATGAAAGATCCTGAAACTGCCGAATCGATACTGGAAGACCGTGAACATATGTTTCCCATATACCAGATATACTATCTTCAGGAGAAAGTTAAGAGACCCCCCAGAGATCTACGAGCTTTCGTCATAGGTGACAAGGTAGTGGCCGCTATATACCGAATATCAGCTGAAGGGGCTTGGAAGACTAACACAGCGAGAGGAGGCAGGGCTGAGAACTGTCCAGTAACACCGGAGCTTGAAGACATCTGTCTAAAAGCGGCGGATGCAATAGGTGAAGGGATATTCGGAGTGGACTTGATGGAGACCCCGGATGGACTGGTGGTTCACGAGGTGAACAACACCATCGAATTCCGAAACACGGTGCCGGCAACAGGCATAGATATACCCGGCCTTGTACTCGACTACCTTGTAAACCTGAAGCGTTAAAGGATGATAATGATGCGGAAAAAGAGCGCCATAGACCTTCTAGCCGATATGCTGAGAATATACACCCCTTCGCTGCAGGAAGCCCCCTTAGCAGAATATCTCGCTGAAAGAATGGCGGGAGACTTCGGCTTTAAGAATGTACGTATAGACGAAGTGAACAATGTAACAGGCGAAGTGGGCTCAGGAAGCCCCACCATACTGCTCAGCGGACACATGGACACAGTCCCCGGCAATCAACCCGTAAAGATAACCAAAGACTCGATTCACGGCAGAGGCGCCTGTGACGCAAAGGCTTCTCTCGCATCCATGGTGGCAGCAGCCTCAGACCTCTCAACCAGACCTGATATGGGAAAGGTGATAGTCGCAGGTGTAAGCGACGAAGAGGGAAATGGACTGGGTACACGCGTGTTATTGGATAGCGGTATAGATGCTGACTACGCCATATTCGGGGAGCCGAGCGGTATTGATAATGTTACGATAGGGTATAAGGGGCGGCTGGGTTTCACCCTCACCTGCGGAGCTCCGAGCTTGCATGCAAGTGCACCGTGGTTGTCTCAGAATGCTATTGAGAGCATCTACGAGGTCTGGAGAGCAGTGAAAACTTATGCTGCTGAGCAGGCTGGTAAGAATCAGTATTCTTCGGTGACAGCGAGCCTTACAGGGATTCACGGCGGTTCCTCGCATAACACTACCCCTGAGAAGTGCAGTGCGGCTATAGATATGCGGATACCTCCTCAACTGTCGGCCGCTAAGACTGCTGAGGACATAGAAAAGATTGTGGGCCGGTTTCAGGCTGATACGGACTTTCCTAAGCTCAAGTTGAAGATAGATGATATAACGGAGCCTTTTGAGACTGACAAGACATCGGGGCTGGTAAGAGCGATAATACGAGCTATCCTGCAGGTGAGGCTGAAACGTCCTCTACTCCTAAGAAAGACTGGTACGGGAGATATGAACCTGCTGGGGCACCGGTTGGGAATACCTGTGGTGACATATGGTCCGGGGAATCCTCATCTGTCACACACTCGGCGGGAGTTCGTGGAGATACAGGAGTACCTCACCAGCATAGAAGTATACAAGGCTACAGTAGCTAACTTAGTTAAGCAGCATAACGTATCGTGACAACTGAATATTGTTTTGTTTTCACTCGTTTTCATAGAGTTTATTAGACTTCGGCGCGTCATTAAGTAAATGAGGGCTACGTCGATCGACTGTAGTCTCGAATTTGCTCTTGTAAGATAAATAGCTTGTAGAGCGTTATAATGGAGTAGGAGATGGTGTTGAAGCGGTATCTAGAAGGGATAACCCCAGTAACGGTTGAAGAAGAGGTTTCGACCAGACTCGAAGTCTCAGATCACCTGAGGAAGCATGAAGGCCCAGTGCTCCTTAACCGTATCACAGGGTATCCCGGCTGGAGAATCATAGGGAACATCTGCACCTCTAAAAAGGTCTTCGCAGACATTCTTGAAGTCCCTGACGACCGGCTTCTGGACACCCTCGTCGAATCTATAAGCAGCCCAACAAAGTACAATAAAGCAAGCGAAGCAGGTTTCCTACAGAACGAATTTAACGCGCCTGACATAATAAAGAAGATACCATTAGTGATGTACTATCCCGAGAAGGAGAGGTATTACACCTCTGCAACCATCTTCTTGGCATTAGATCCGGATACAGGACGGCAGAACGCATCCTTCCACAGAATGATGCACCTCGGGAAGAACCGCTTCTCAGTGCGGCTTGTTCCCAGAGATCTCTTCAACTTCTACAAGAAGAACCAGCAGAACGGGCAAGATACTAGGGTGGTTGTGATATGTGGGGTTCATCCTGCTGTATCTCTTGCCGCTGCTACGTCTTATCCGAATCTTGACGAGTTGGAGTTGGCTAATACGTTTCTGAAGGGTAGTTTGAAGTGTTTGGATATGGGCGGTATTGATGTTCCTGTAGATTCGGAGGTGGTTATGGTGGGGCGGCTTCTTCATGATGAGGTTGCTGATGAGGGGCCGTTTGTAGACATCACCGGCACATGGGATAAGGTTCGGCAAGAGCCTATCTTTGAAGTCGAGAAACTGTATATGCAGGATGATCCGATCTGGCAGGTTATTCTTCCAGGGTGGACGGAACACCGCCTCCTTATGGGGATGACTCAGGAGCCTAGGATACTGAATATTGTTCGGAACTCTGTTCCTTCGGTTAAGGATGTTGTTTTAACAAGGGGTGGGGTAGGCTGGCTTCACGCAGTCATCTCTATTCAGAAACGACATGAAGGTGAGGGGAAGAATGCTGGTCTTGCTGCTCTTTCAGCCCACCCAAGCCTCAAGAGGGTCATAGTGGTTGATGATGATATTGATGTAAATAACTCGGAGAGTGTCGAATGGGCGCTCGCCACTAGGCTACGGCCTGATGAAGGGGTGGCCTTTGTTAAGGGTGCTAGGAGCTCTTCTCTAGATCCTTCTTCTGCGGGTATGGGAGTTGCTACCAAGTGGATAATCGATGCGACTATACCGCTCGACAGGGATAGACGAGACTTTGAAAAGGTGGAAGGAAGTTGGAGCTGAACCCTGCGGAAGAATCTACGCTACACGGTGATAACGGTCCTGTCAAGCAGAAAGCTATAGAGATACTTGTAGCCCTCGGAGAGATATTTGGCGCCGATAGGCTGATTGAGGTCGGCTCAGTTCAAGTTTCAGGTGTGAGTTACAAGACGATAGGTGATGCTGGACTGCAGTGGATAGAGTCCATGTCGTCAGAGAAAGTGGTAGTCCCCACTACACTGAACCCAACTGGCATGGATCTGCGCCTCTGGAAACAGATGGGGGTATCCGACGAGTTTGCCGAAAAACAGATACGGATAATCAAAGCCTACATCAATCTAGGAGCGAAGACCCTCTGCTCCTGCGCACCCTACCTATCTGGACAAAGTCCTAAGCTCAATGAGCACATAGCATGGTCAGAATCATCCGCAGTCTGCTACGCCAACTCTGTCCTAGGGGCCAGAACCAATAGGGAAGGAGGGCCGTCTGCTCTGGCAGCAGCTTTCATCGGTAAGACACCGAACTACGGCTATCATCTAGATGAGAATAGACAGCCTACTCTGCAAGTGGAGGTTGATGTGCCTCTTCACGAAGAGAGCGACTTCGGCGCTATGGGTGCTTCTATCGGCAAGAAGGTGAATAACGGTGTTCCGTACTTCATAGGTGTTCAGAGCCCGAATGCAGATGGTTTGAAGTCTCTTGCAGCGTCTTTGGCTGCATCTGGCGGAGTTGCTTTGTACCATGTGAAGGGAGTTACACCTGAAGCTGCTTCCGTCGAGCTGGATGGGGTTGAGAAGATGGTCTTCACATCGGAAGATATCTCTTCATCATATGAGGAGTTGAGCACTTTTCACTCGGGGGAGGTGGATGTGATCGCTATAGGTTGTCCTCATGCCTCTTTGAGTGAGATGCGGAAGGTCGCGGGACTCATAAAAGGTAAGAAGGTTGCTAAGAATACTAAGCTCTGGGTCTTTACGTCTGTAAGTACGAAGCTAATGGCTGAGCGGTTTGGGTATCTTGGGGATATAGTCAAAGCTGGCGGGGAGGTTTATACAGATTGCTGTATGGTAGTCGCGCCTGTTGAGGAGTTCGGGTTCAAGACTATGGCTGTGAACTCTGCTAAGGCTGCTATTTATGGGCCTTCAGCATCTAAAGTTGGAACAATATTCGGAACTACTGGTCGATGTGTGGATATCGCTGTAAAGGGTTATGCCTGATAGAAGATAGGTGTAGTTGCATTGAAGACGATAAAGTGCCGAACGATATCTAAAGGCAAAGCCACAGGAGAAGCGGTAGTCTCCAACGCATCTATAAGCTTCTTCGGAGGAGTCGACCCGAAAACAGGGGTTGTGATAGAGAGAGGGCATCCGCTCTTCAACAAGTCCATCAAAGGCAAGGTTCTTATCTTTACAAGAGGCAAAGGTTCAACAGTCGGATCCTACGTGCTGTATCAATTATCTAAGAATGAGAAGGCTCCTGTCGCGATGATATGTAAAGAGGCTGAGCCGATAGTGGCCGTCGGTGCCATAATAGCTGAGATCCCTATGGTTGACAAGCCGGAGGTCTTCGACTTTACGGATGGTCAGCATATCACTGTAGACGGGTACAACGGCGTGGTAATCGTGGAGGACTGACCTTCCATCAGGTTATCATACGCATCTATAATTTTTCAATAGCTTGAGCCAACTCAAAGTCCCATTCAGTGACTTCTCCACCGACTAGGTGGGTGTTTATGTTCAACCGGACTTGATTATAGCTGTGTAGCAGAATATTCGGGTGATGCTCAAGTTCCTCGGCGACGGTGGCCACCTTGTTTATGAAGTCTATGGCTTCCTTGAAGTCTTTGAACTTCAGGCTCTTCTGAAGGGTCTTGCCTTCATAGCTCCAACTGGGCAAGGTCTTCAATCGCTCCGCCACTTCCTCAGGCGATAATATCTTCGGCTTTTCCATAGATTACATGATGTGTAGCTGCCAATAATATCTTTAGGTTGTCGGCTACCTCGCTTTGATCAGCGTCGTCTTTGTTTGAAAGGTCTCTGCAAGGGGGGCAATAGGTTGCTGAGTGTGAGTATGTAGAAATTTTATCAGAATTTTTTGTATTATCTTTAAATACGGTATTCGTGTAATTAGTATTATGGATCCTATCGAAGTTCTGATGCATGAGCACAGAATGATCGAGCGTATGCTGAAAGTTCTAACAGCCGTTGCTCAGAAGGCGGACACAGATGAAGTGGATGTAGATACCTTTGAAAAAGGCATAGACTTCATCCGCACCTTCGCCGACAGATGCCACCACGCTAAAGAGGAGGGTGAGTTCTACCCCTTAATCGAACAGAGAGGCATACCTAAGGAAGGGGGCCCTATCGGTATGATGCTGCAAGAGCACGACATGGGTCGAAATTATGTCAAGGGTATGGACGAGGCGCTCCGTAAGTTTAAAGATGGAGATAAGTCTCAAGCTGGTGTTATTTCTAGAAACGCAGTGGGTTACATAAACCTCCTTTCGCAGCATATCCAGAAGGAAGATAATATCCTGTACCCGATGGGCAACCGTGTTATATCAGACTCGGATCGTGAGGCGCTTATCGAAAGGTTCGAAGAGCTAGAGGAGAAAGAGATTGGTAAAGGAGTTCACGAGAAGTACCATCTTCTAGTAGAAGAGCTAGAAGCCAAGCTAAACCTAAACTAAACCAGTGTGCACCTACTGAAGCCAAGAAAACCTTCAC
>JARPAQ010000183.1 GCA_029460375.1 Nitrososphaerota archaeon
CATGTCCCTAGTTCTCTTAAGAGATCTGTGAGACATCTTTTGACCAACGATGTAGATATGGTGAGCATATACCCTAGGCTCGTTACTAGAAGCTTCGGTGAAAGGTTGATGACACCTCTGATAGCGTTCCTCATCTTCATCTACTCAGGTGGGAACAGAGTGAACGATGATGCCAGCAGCCGCCACATGGCTAATGGGCAATATATCTTGACCACGAAGTCTGCGTATGAAAAGGTTGGGGGGCATGCCGCTATAAAGAACGAGATTATTGAGGATGTAAAGATGGCTGAGGCCTATAAGAGTAGGGGTTGTCGAGTCAGGGTGGTCTATGGCTTTGATGCGCTCGAGACTCGGATGTACTCAGACTTTGGAGAGCTCTGGAGAGGATGGGTTAAGAATACTTATGCGGGCTTCAACTTTAGCCCAGTCAAGTTCGTCGGAGGAGGTTTAGCGATATTTGCTGCGTTTCTCCTCCCGTTCTTCATCTTGGCTTACGGGGCTTTTAGTGGCGGGGGTCTTTTCAACCTGTTTACAGTATACGGTAGCTTATGTAGCGTTGTTGTCATGGGCGGCATGGCGATTCTCCACCATAGGATTGGGGGTTCATTGAAGTATACTCTGCTTACCCCTCTGGCCGTCACAGTGTACTTTGCTATTATGCTAGTGTCGTTCTACAAGGTGACTGCGGGAGGTGGTGTAGGATGGAAGGAAAGGAAGTATGACCTCAAGGCGATGCGGAAAGAAGATTAGGAGACTAGTTAAAGCAGGCCTGCATCTTGGGCATCTTTCTCCAGAGTGTCGATAACCACCTTCACAGGGTCTTCCATACTGTCTAACACGGTCTTGGCTCTAGTCTGAAGGTATCTTCGTTTATCTTGGTTCTGCAGTAGGTCTCCAACTGTGTCTATCACCTGCTCTACGTTTCCAAGTTTCACCAACAACCCTTCTTTGATAAGAAAGTCTTCTGTATACAAGTTACCACCTTGAAATACCGATACTGTAGGTACTCCGAGTAGAGCTGCTTCAGTCGTCATAGTCCCACCCATACCGACAAACACATCTGACACAGAGATGAGACCTGCTCCATCCACAACATCTTCAGCTATCCTCAACTTCGAGCCGTAAGCCTCTTGGATAGCACTAATCTGAGAAGCATATCGTCCCAGCACAAACAATTCACAATCCTCAAAGTGCACGAGCAGAGTGTCCAGCAGAACCTTTGAATACGACTTGTCAGATGACAGCATATAGGCCGCTTGGCTCTCTTCAAGCCTGAGCATTATAGTCTTCTTAGAAGAATCTAGCCCGTAATCCTCCTTTCTCCCCACTTCAGCAGATCTTCGTCTCAGCCAAACAACAGGATCAAGCGCCCTATACTTAACCAGACTATCTTCACCTATACCGTATGAACGCCAAGCTGAATACGGAATAACCCAAGGCGCCAACAGTATTTCAGACAAAGGTATAGTCAATCGACACACCTTTTCAGAATGAGGAGAGTCACTGATGCAGATATGCTTCACACCCAAGCCGAAAGCAACCCTAGCGCACTCCGGAGAACTGAATGAGACAGCATAGTCAAGACCTAACTTCTCCACAACATCGGAGAGACCAAGAGCCCGTTCGCTGCTGGCCTTCAGCTTCTCTTGAAGCGAACCCCCACCGTGCTTACCTACGAATATCATATCTAAGCTCATCTTGGATGATAGAAGATCGACTTCGCGGTACCGTCGAGAAGTGCTTAGAACCTCGTGGCCCCTCGCCCTCAATTCTTGAATCAAGGGAGTGAAGAACAGTATCTGTTTAGGTGTCAGGATGTCTATCCAGATATTCAAAGGCTTCTAGGGAGAACAGATTCTGTATTACCCTTTAATTCTTTATGTTGAAGAAGCCTTGAAAGAAACTCCGATCAGTCTAAACTATCTGTTTTACCTGACCAATGATTCACTTTAGCTTGGCGTCCAGGTGGATATGGCTTGACAAATTTACGGCAGTTCGGACAGAAGAAGCGGAGCATACGGCCCTCCTTTGCTCCAGACCCTTCCTTAACCCACTTCATCTTCCCGACTCGAATCCACCTGATTTCAAGGTCACGCCCACAAATATGGCAAACAATTCTGCCCCTAGGCAAACTTCTTCAACAGCTATAAACTGGAGACGGGGATTAAAATCCTCTTCCCTTCCTACAAGTATATAGACAGACGAAGTATGCTTCGCATTTTTTACTTAAATCTGAGTTCATACAGCATAAGAACCTCTACAAAGGTAAGTAGATCTAGCCGGCGGCTGCATTAATAGACCATATTCACAATTTGGATGGGAAACTGTTTTCTACTAGCGCGTCTAGCATCTCCCCCAGAGGGGATTGGTTCGATTTTGGGTGGTGAATCTGGGTTAGCCACTGTCGTAGGTCTGAGTACAGAGGGGTACAGCATAGCTTCTACGCTCATCCAGAATGGAGTGGAGACGATAATCGTTGATGAGAATCTTCAGATGGGCATGAAACTTACCGCCGAAGTAGCTTCCTCACACAGCACGGTACGCAATCTGCTCGAGGGAGAGACGCTGGTAAGTGTAGAACCCATGGACACCGCCATAAGTAGAGCAGAGCACATATTCTTCACACCGAAGATAAGGAAGACCGATCAAGAAGCCAAGACCGAAGTAAACACAAGATTTCGAGACACAGTGAAAAACATCTCCAAGAATTCAACCATAATCTTCTGCCTGCCAGTAGGATTCAACGAAAACAGAGGCAACATAACTTTGATCGAGAAGATAACTGGGCTCCAATCTGATGAAGGTTTCGAATACATTTACGCACCTCTACAGCCTCGAACCACAAAGGTAGAAGCCATGGGACTTGAAAAAAAGCCAAGTGGGAAGGCCACAGCCATACTCAAGAAGGCTGGAATGAAGCCGCCTCAATCGACCGCACTTGAAGCGGCTGAAATGATATACTTCAGGAATATTCTAACTAACTATGTATCTATAGCACTCGATTTAGAGGTATACAAGAAAATTACAGACAGAAATGAACGAATGAAGATGAAGAAGATATTAGGGTACAAGGAGGTGTATCTGGATAAGATCACCGAGAACCTTTTTGACTTACGGCTCGTCTTGGGAACTCTTGACACCGGTGATCCATCTCTTTATCTGACATCAGGAGTCTTGAAGAGTATTGATGGATACGTAAAGTATCTTGTTGAAGAGATTCGTCATGTAATGAGGGAGATGGAGTTGAAGGCTAGCAAGACTAAGGTTACGCTATCATGGTCGGTCGATAGGTATGAGATGAGAGGCGACAGGCTGGCTGTACTGAGCAGTATAACCGACAGGCTGCATGACTATATAGGTGATGTGAATATTTTGAACAACGGAGAATATATTACACAGTCAGGCATCGGGGTCACTAGGATGGTACCGGACATAAACAAGGTGGATATAGTGGTGATATGTTCTGAGCAGGATCATAAA
>JARPAQ010000184.1 GCA_029460375.1 Nitrososphaerota archaeon
AGAAGAAAACAAGACTTCATACGCCAAGCATCACTCTGGCTACAACCCGAAGAACTAGAAAGTCTCAAACAGATAGTAAGACCTAGACATCTTAAAAACACGGGTTGAAGCAATAGAAACCATAGACCAGCTAGACGTCAAACAGATAAAGACAGAGTTAACCAACATCAGAGCCAAAAAGCAAGAACAAACAAAACCAACAGCAGGAATCTACTAATAAGCTATTAGTTTACAGATGACTATTCCGTATGAGCTGAATTGTTTTGCAGGTTGAGCATATGGTGTCTGATGATGGGTGTCCGCATCTTTCGCATCTTCTGCTTCTTCTACGAGGTAGTAGAGGGTTGGCTGTCAGTTTCAAGGCTGTGTTGAAGGTGCTGTACTTTATACCCGGGTGGCGTCTTTCAAGGTTGTTGAGAAAACTCCGGATCTCCGTCCTTATCCCTTCATCCATATAGGGGCAGGGCAGGGTCTGAAAAGGTATGCCGGACAGGTAGGCGTAAAAAGCTATCTCCTCTTCATAGATTTCAATGAAGGGCTTGACTCTTCGCGGAATATCTATCTGCGCCTCAAAACCCGGGTTCAGAAACTCAAGACGACCTATATCACCGTTAGTGAGGTTGATAAAATATGTCTGAAGAAAATCGTCCAAATTATGAGCGGTCACAACTACATCCGCACCCATATGTTCAGCAGCCAAATCTATAGCTCGGCGCCTCAAGACACCACACACCGAGCAGGCTGAAACCCTCTGATCGCTCCTCATATCTAACGCTTCTTCTAGGGTGAATCCGAAGAGAGACCTAAATGATACCTCCTCCAGCTCCAAACCAAGTTTCGACACCATCTTACGAGAAAGCTCGATCGCCTCGTCTCTATACTCATTGATACCTTCGTCAACAGTTATAGCGACTATCTTCTCACCGTGTACGGATGTGAGTCTGCTCAACACTTCGAGGAGGCTAAGGCTGTCTTTGCCTCCTGAAACCGCCACTGCCACCGTATCACCATGCTTCATCATACCGTATTTGGATATAGTTCGCCTCGTCTTCTCAATTATAGAGGATTTGAAGCAGTCCCTGCATAGATGCTCTCCTGAATATACTCTAAGATAGACTGAACCCTTGCTGCATTTGGTGCACTTCTGCCGTTTAGTTGCCATTACGACCATTACACTTTTACGGTAATCATTCGAGGCCTTATATGGATATTAGCGTGAGCGACGAAGAGAAGAAGATCGAGGAAGAAGCGAAGAAGATCAAAGAAGAGGCCAAGACAATTTCGTTTCAGTTCCCCTTCATACTGTTGAAGACCCGAAGAGGGGTGAACCTCATGGACAGGCTAGCCGCGCTAAGGACGACCAAACCCCTAGGATGGGTATCATTATACCTCTTCCCTCTGGTAGGCGCTATAGGCTTCTCACTCATCCTCTTCTCCGCCTCAATTATGCTCTCCAGCGCTCCCATACGGGAGTTTGTACGAGAATCCGGCCCGTTAGTTCACATACTGATACCGGGACTCAACCCGTATGTACCTCTGGTATACGGCTGGATAGCCCTCGTCGTGGCGATGGTAGTTCACGAAGGCGCCCACGGCATCTTAGCTAGATCATTCAAAATGAGAATCAAATCTAGCGGCCTGATATTATTCCTCGTCTTGCCCATAGGGGCATTTGTCGACATAGACGAGGATGAGCTTAAGAAGACTCCTGCCAGAAAGACTGGGCGGGTCATGGCAGCCGGCCCGATGAGTAACTTGGTAGTCGGTTTGGCTTCACTTCTAAGCCTGATGCTTTTGGTGGGAAGTATGGTTCTTGCTACCAGTGGGATAGGTGTAGTCGGCGTCTATGAGGACTGGCCTGCTTATGAAGCTGGTTTAGCTCCAACAGATACTGTTCTAGCCATCAACAGTATAGATGTCAGCAGTCGCGATGATGTTAAGAGTGCACTATTAGGCTTCCAGCCGGGGGACACAATCTCTCTAAGGTTCCTTCATGAAGGTCGTGAAGTGGAGCGTAGCCTCGTTTTGGCGGCTTCGGATAACTCTTCTGATCCGCTTATAGGGTTTGAGGGTCTTGATTCCACTACGATTTCAGGCATACTTGAAGATTACAGAAGGCCGCGTATCACATCACCTCTCATCTATCTATTCATACCAACCTTCTCTATGGCTCAGTTGCGGGTTCCTTTCTCGGATTCGATGCAAAACTTCTACACATCTCCTCTGGGTGACGCTACCTTCTTCGTTGCGAATATCCTCTTCTGGCTATGGTTCGTGAACTTTAACCTAGCTATATTCAACGCCCTTCCACTCTACCCTCTCGACGGGGGGCAAGCCTTGCGGGCTGGTCTGCAGACATACGGTGAAAATAGAGGATGGAATGAGAAGACGGCTAAGAGAGTGGTTACAGCCATATCGCTCTTTATAGTAGCTCTCTTGGTCTCCGTTATAGTCGGCCCATACATACTTGGATAGCATAGACTAATACGGCAGCACAGCGTATACTGTGAGATATATGGCTGGAAGAATCGTAATATCTACATATCCTGACCAAGACTCTGCCGAAGATGCGGCTCGACAGATTGTGCGAGATAAGAGGCTGGCTGCCTGCGTAAACCTTGTTAAGATAAAGTCGTTCTACATCTGGAAGAAGAAGTTCGAGGAGTCAGAAGAGTACCTAGCGATATATAAGACGACGGAAGAGAAGGTGGAAGCTCTTAAGAAGGCGGTGGAAGCTCAACATCCATACGAAGTCCCTGAAGTCGCAGAATTTTCCATGAGCGACGTGAACAGCAAGTACCTTAACTGGTTGAAGAAAGTGACAAGCGGTGATCAGCCGAAGTAGACGGTGTATCTAAGAAGGGCGATAACCCCCCCGAGCTTAGAGACCTGTACTCCCAGATCCGTAGAAGAATCTATCAGATACGTCTTGCCGCGAAGAGACTCCACCTTGTTTAGAAGCTGGACTACAGCATCTTCTTCAATTCGCAATTCAAAGATCCTGTCCGAAACTAAGAGCGACTCAACTGCCCCTGCATTCACAGCTCTAAG
>JARPAQ010000185.1 GCA_029460375.1 Nitrososphaerota archaeon
AATAAAGGACTGAGCACCATAATTACGACACTGATTATCGTCACAGCGTCGGTAGTTCTCGGCACAGCCGTAGTACTCTTCGCATCCGGAATCTTCCAGAGCAGCGTAGAAGAAGAAGGTATAACCGTAACAGGTCAAAAGCTCTGGGGCAACACCACTACAAATTCACAAGGAGCATTCGTAGTCAAGAACACAGGAAGTAAGGAGCTTGCCATACAGACCATCAAAGTTCGAGGTATAGGGTCTCAATTCTCTGACTGGTATTACTTCGACACAGCGACTAACTCAACAATAACTTCGCAGACTGTACTTGAATACGACACCAACAGCGGAACCAACGATCTTACCAATATTACAATGGCTGGAGATACACATACATTTACTCAGGCTACAGGTCCATTAAGCCTCAAGCCAGGAGAAACACTCGTAGTATACGTATCGGCACCAGGCGCACTAGACAACACAGACGCAGGTTCGTCAGCAACTATGTCAATCAATGCCAAGCAGGCTACTCAAGTCCTTAGAATTACGGTCTCGTCACCGTAATCCGAGAATAATCGATACAAAAGGCGAGTTCAGGTTGGCCAAAGGTATAGGCGGTCTGATGACAGGCCGACGCCGAAGGGCAACCAACTCGTCACTATCTATTATCTACACCGAGTTTTTTTCGGCTCTCTTTTCAGGGAGATGAATGAATATGGTTGATAAAGAGGATGAGATAAGAAATCCGCGAGACATAATAACATCGATGCTTAAACTACCCACTGTTAACATTCCGTCCAATTACTCTGAGTTTAAACGGTATTCATTGAATCCCCCTTTCTGCGAAGCGGTTATAGCTAGAAACAATGTAGACGGTGATCTTCTCTACATTGTGGATGAGATGCAGCTTACGAGTGAGGAGAAAGAGGGATATGTGAAGCTGCGTGAATTTGTGGAGCATGAACTTGATCCCCCTAGTGAGGAGGGTGAAACGCCCAGAAACTATCACAGACAGCTGATGGGTATTGTAGATTCTCATAACAAACTGTTCGAAGGGATACCATCAATAGGCGTCGAAAAAATAATGTATTATTTGGAACGGGATATACTCGGCTTCGGAACAGTAGACCCACTTATGCATGATTTGGCGGTTGAAGATATCAGCTGTTCAGGGGTAAATAGACCCATATTCGTGTGGCATAAAGAATTTGATACTTTGAAGACCAATCTAATCTTTACCAAGGAGATGGAAATCGAGGACTTTGTAATGAAGCAAGTCCACCGAGCTGGGAAACACACCAGCGCCGCCTTTCCTCTTACCGATGTTACACTTCCTGGAAAACATCGATTGGCTATCTACTATAGAAAAGAAGTTACACTATTCGGCACCAGCTTTACGATAAGGAAATTCAGGGAGGATCCACTTACGGTTATCGATCTAGTTGAAATGGGAACAATAGACGAAACCGTGGCAACATACTTCTGGCTACTTATGGAGAACAAACTCTCCATGATGGTACTAGGTTCCACAGGGGCCGGCAAGACCACGACTCTTAATGCAATATGTTGCCTTATTCAACCAACAAACAAGATTTGCAGCATAGAAGAGGTCTCGGAAATAAATCTGCCCCATGAAAACTGGGTGGCTCTCATCTCAAGATCAGGATTTGGGCTCGAAAGTCAAGGAGAGATAACCTTGTTTGATCTCGTAAAGTCGTCTCTTAGACATAGACCTGATTTTATAGTCGTCGGCGAGGTCAGAGGAGAAGAGTCCTACGTGCTCTTTCAGGCGTTGGCTACTGGCCATGGTGGTCTTTGCACTATGCATGCTGACAATGTGAATTCTGCGATAAAGAGGCTTGTTCAGAAACCGATGGATATAGCACCGGACAACATTCCTCTGATGAACTGTGCTGCAGTGGTTAAGAAGGTCAGACTACTTAGCAACGAGAGTAGTTTGAGTTATTTAGGGTCTGGAAGAAGGATGGTTCAGGTCTCTGAGATTACTGGTCCAGACACTGTTAGGGATATCTTCACATGGAACCCGGTTACAGACACATTCGAGGGTGACATAATGTCCAGCCAAATATTGCATAAGATAGCTACCGATAACGGCTTCACTAGAGAGGAGCTTTTGGATGAGTTTGAAAGACGTAAAGTTGTTATTGGTTGGATGACTGAAAAGCACATTCGGGATTTTAGAAGTGTAAGTCGGACTTTAGCAGCTTACTATAGAGATCCTGAGAGTATCTTCGAGAAGGCTGCGGATTCACTGGGCTTGTAGAAGGGATGATCATTGTTCGGGATAACTCTCAAACTGAAGACCAAGAATCGTAAGCTTGATCGGGAGATGCCTCTTGCTATTACGCTAATTACCCTTATGGCCAGCAGTGGCATATCACCGTATGAGAGTTTTCGGAGGTTAAGGACTGTAGATCTTTTACCGGCTACTAGTGATCAATCCAGTAGGATAGTTCGTGAAGTGGAGGTTCTTGGGAAAGATCCGCTTAGCGTTATCGAGGGAAAGGCTGCATCATCGGGCTCTTCTTCGTTTCAAGATCTCCTTTCGGGTTATGTTGCGACTGTTAGAACTGGAGGGAGTGTGGTCAATTATTTGGAGTCTAAGTTGCGCTCGGCGTTTGAATTGCAGACGGCTTTAGCTAAGCAGGCGATTGATAAGCTGGGAATGATTGTAGACGCCTACATGAGTATCTTGGTCATAGCTATGATTTCTTTTGCTCTTGCGGTTTCGATGACTGCTACAGATGTGCCGATAGCGAGTATGCCGCCGATAAATGTAATGAGCGCGCTGATAATGATTGCGACTCCTACAATTTCGTTGTTCTTCATCTATATTGCTCATACTATGCGTGAAAGCACGATTATAGGTGTAGATAAGATGTTTCGGAATGCTACACTTCCGGTGGCTGGTGTTACGACGGCTATAATGGTTCTTTCGTTTTTACCTGACTTGAGGTATATTGTCAGTTCTATTGGGTTGGCGTACCTTTTGGGGATAGGTTTGATAGGTGCGTCTATTCTGCCTATGATCAAGTATGAGAGGGTTGCTCGTTTGAATATTAGTGCCGAGAGGGCTATGCCTCGTTTTATAAGAAACGTTACGGAGATAAGAAAGACTGGTCTGTCGCCTATAAGGTGTATTATACAGTCGGCTCGTGGTAAGAATTATGGTCTTTTTACAAAGCGTCTGAATTCTGTTGCGGATCAGTTGGAGTGGGGTGTGCCTTTGAGGCGGGTCTTTTCCAGTATAAAGGATGAGTTGAGGAGTTGGCCTGTTCTTATCAATATGTTCATTCTGCTTGAGGTTATAGAGACGGGTGGAGGTTATGCTGACACTTTGGAGGCTTTGGCTCAATCTAGTGAGAGGATACAGAATATTGAGGAGGAGAAGCGGAGTATGCTTAAGCCTTATGTTATACTTCCGGTTATTGTGACGGCGCTTCTGTCATTTACAACGATGGTTTTGATTCAAAGCTTCGTCAGTATATCTGAGCAGCCTTTGGGTCTGATTGAGCAGCTCACTACAACACTGTCTTTAACGATTATCTTACAGTCGTGGATGAGCGGTTTCTTCATAGGGAAGGTTACGTCAGGGGCGTTTGCAGCTGGTTTCAAGTATGCTGTGCTACTTGCCGCTGTTGCTATGGTTTCGATCATTATGACGTCTCAGGTAGATTTCAACTTCGGGGCTGTGATAAAGAGTTGAGA
>JARPAQ010000186.1 GCA_029460375.1 Nitrososphaerota archaeon
GACTAATCAGAGCATACGAATACCCAGACGACCCCATAAGCACCGGCTCAAAAGGCGTAGGCTTCTCGATCCAAAAAGGCGTAACAACACACGTTAAAGCAACCCTCTCCACAAACAGTGAGATAAAGATAGAGATAAACGGAACCCCAGCCACAGACGCACAAGTCTCGGAACACGTCGCAAAGACCCTTATAGCAAAGACAGGTAGAAGCCACAAAATCCTCATCAGACACAAAATAGACCCCCCCATCGGCGTAGGCTTCGGAACCAGCGGAGCAGCAGCATTAAGCTTAACACTCGCCTTGAACGATACCCTAAACCTAAGTCTATCCCGAATCGAAGCTGCTAGAGAAGCGCACCTCGCTGAAGTGGCTTGTAACACAGGACTAGGAACGGTCTTGGCGGAGATGCAAGGTGGTTTTGAAGCGAGGGTCAAACCTGGTGCACCGGGGTTCGGGAAAGTTGTACCCATACCTTTCACTGGTGAATATGTTATGGTTGCGTTAGTGCTTGGCTCATTATCTACGGGAAATATGCTTCGAGAGCTTCGGCGAAAAGGAGAAGCAGCTGCCCTTGGGGAGCGTCTTCTAAATATCTTTCTAGCCGATCGCTCAGTTGAAAGCTTTTTGAAGCTCTCAAACCAGTTTTCACAGACCTTAGGGTTGAGCCCAAGGTTGAAAGGTATCTTGAAGGAGGCTGACGATGCAGGTTTCGTATGCAGTATGGCATTGTTCGGCGAAACAATATTTACTCTTGTAAAGCCAAGTGAAGTTGAAGACATAAAACAGATACTAATGAAGCACACAGTGAACGGCACAAATATCTTAGTAAGCCAAACGGAGAATAGAGGTGCAAGACTACTGTGAAAACGGTGAAGATACCTCCGAAGCATCCACGTGCTGAATCACTCCGGATGCGTGAAGTGTTGAAACAAGGTTTCGAAGAAGGTATAGTGGTTGAGCAAGGATTGATGGCGCATGGGCGGGGCGAAGCCTTCGACTACCTACTGGGTGAAAAGACAACTCCTCCAGCGTCTGAAGCTATTACAGTTTCGGCTGCAGCGCTTCTACTTGCGGAGAAGCCGGTTATATCGGTGAATGGTAACGTCTCTATGCTTACGCCGAGAGAGGTTGTGAGACTGGCTGAGGTGGTTGGTGCTAAGATAGAGGTAAACCTGTTCCACCGTTCATCAGATAGGGAGATCGCGGTTATGAGTAGGTTAAGGTCGTTTGGCGCGGGAGAGGTGCTAGGCGTGGGGGACAAGGCTTCGGCCGAGTTGCATGGGTTAAAGAGTCTACGTAGATGGGTTGATCCCGATGGTATGCTGGTTGCTGATACGGTTCTGGTCCCGCTTGAAGACGGAGATAGGACGGCTGCCTTGAGAAGTATGGGGAAGACTGTTCTAACTATAGATCTTAACCCGCTCTCCCGGACGGCTCAGACTGCATCGGTGACCATAGTGGATAATGTGATTAGAGCGATGCCTCTCTTGGTGAAAGAGGCTGAGAGGCGACGCGGAGAGGCCACTGATAGTCTTGGAGATGTTGTGAAAGGATTTGACAATCAGGTCAACCTTGAGAAAAGTATAAGTTATATTGCTGATAGGCTGATGCAAATTTCAGCTTCAAAAGATGATGCTTGATGAAAGCCAAGATCAACGTTTCAGAGATACAGCGCATGAAGAAGGAGGGCCGGAAGATAACATGCGTAACATCTTACGACTACATCACCGCAGCTCTAGCTGAAAAGGCCGGCATAGAGCTGATCCTTGTGGGCGACTCTGCGGGTATGGTTGTACTCGGGTACGAAAACACTATCCCCGTAACTGTCGACGAGATGATACTGTTCAGCAGAGCTGTAACAAGAGGGAACAAGAGATCCCTGATAGTGGGCGACATGCCGTTCATGTCTTACCAAGCCAGTGACGAAGATGCCGTGAGAAACGCAGGGAGATTCGTGAAGGACGGAGGGGTAGACGCTGTAAAGATAGAAGGCGGGCTCAGAATGAAGAGCAGAGTAGAAGCCCTTACCCGCGCCGAAATCCCCGTTATGGGGCATGTCGGTCTTACACCTCAAACATCCCCTCTATGGAATGGCTACAGAGTTCAAGGAAGAACGGAAAATGATGCTGAAGGCATAATCAGAGACGCAAAGGTTCTTGAAGAAGCGGGTGCATTCTCGGTAGTTCTCGAAATGGTTACGAGCGAAGCGGCGAAGCTCATAACTGAGCAGTTGAGTATACCCACTATAGGGATCGGATCTGGCCCGTTCTGCAATGGGCAGATAGTTGTCTTGCACGACATACTAGGCCTGTATGACAAGTTTTCTCCGAAGTTTATCAAAAAGTACGCGAACTTGGCTGAGGAGATTCAGAAGGCTATTGAAGCGTATCGAGACGATGTTCTTAAAGGCAAGTTTCCAGGTGAAGAGCACACTTTCCATATGAAGGAGTTCAAGACTAGGCAGATTCGGCGGATCAGTAGAAGATAGATGAAGATAGCGGTTCTCGGCGCAGGGGCTATAGGGAGCTTATTCGCATCACTTTTAACTGAAGATGGAGCAGAGGTCATACTCCTTACAAGAACAGAAGAGCAAGCAGAGTACATATCCGAAAACGGGGTCAAGGTAACAGACAGGGAAGGAAGTCGGATAGTTAAGATACCTACAAGATCGAGTCGAAGCTTTTCAGGCGCAGCGGATCTGATTCTCATCGCAGTCAAGTCTTATGACACAAGGACAGCTGTAAAAAACATAGCAGATCAACTGGGTGAAGATACCTGTGTACTTACGCTGCAGAATGGTCTTGGCAATATCGAGATGCTGGTTGATATTCTGGGACGAGAACGAGTGTTGGCTGGAACTACTGCCCAGGCTTCAACCCTGATAAAGATAGGGAATATACTTCATGCTGCGGACGGGCCGACGGTTATAGGTGAGCTCCACGGTGGCTTATCAAAGAGAGCTACGGCGATATCTTCTCTATTCAATAGCTGCGGTATCTCAACAAAGTTGACTGACAACTTGTACGGTGCTGTATGGATGAAGGTGCTTGTAAATGCTGGTATAAACCCCCTATCTGCTCTAATGGGGTTGACGAATGGAGAGCTCATAGAGCTGCCGGAGGTTAGAGAAGTTATGGTTCAGGCTGTGAGGGAGGGTGAAGCAGTTTCACGCAGGTTGCGAATAGGTCTCGGTGGTCTGGATCCTGTTGAGAAGATGCTTCAGACAGCGCGGAAGACCTATCGAAATAGATCCTCTATGCTTCAGGATGTCCTCAGAGGAAAGCGGACTGAGGTGGACTCGATAAACGGGACATTGGTAGATATTGGTCGAAGACTAGGGGTATACACTCCGGTCAATGAGTGGTTGACCAGATCTGTGAAAGATATTCCGATGATAGGTTCGTCAGATAGAGGTTTTCATAGAGAGATTTTGGTGAGGCCTCTCCAAAGCAGCAGATAGCGATTTAGATTCACCAAGCTTATAAATCCCCTTTTAGCCTCATGATGTAATAATGCATCTTGCCTCAGACGAAGGCTCTAGTTATCTCGAAGGTAGTACAGTATGGTCTTCATAAAGAAGATGGAAGCACGTGGATTCAAGTCATTGGGAAATAAGACAGTTACCGTAAAGTTCGACCAAGACTTCACGGCGATAACTGGCCCCAACGGTTCAGGAAAGTCCAACATCATAGATTCCCTCATCTTTTGTCTGGGTCAGAACAGTCCTAAGAAGCTTCGAGTAAACAGGCTCACATCTCTAATATACGACGGAGGGACAAGCGCCAAAAGACCCCAGAGTATACGGGTCTCCATAACCTTCGACAACTCCTCAAGACGCATACCCGTAGACTCCGACACCGTAACTGTCACCAGAGAGCTCAGACAGACAGGTGAAAACCATTACCTACTTAATGGGAAACGAATAGCTAAGACGGCGCTGATCGAGCTTCTAGATCTTGCGCTCATAGCGCCTGAAGGATTGAACCTAGTCCCCCAAGGTATGATAACTCGCCTGTCAGAACTTACACCTGACGAGAAGAGGGGACTTATTGAAGAGATAGTCGGTGTCGCGCAGTTCGATGATAAGAAGAAGAGAGCTCTAGATCAGCTTCGAGAAGCAGACACGAAACTTCAAGTCGCGCTTGCTAGAATCGGGGAGATGAAGAATAGAGTAGAATCACTAGAATGCGAGATGAACGATCAGCTTAGATTGAAGATACTTGAGGACGATATAAGATGGTTGAAGTCAGTCATAGCATCACGAAACCTAGCTAACGCGAAAAGAAGAACCGCTGAAGAGAAAAAACTCTTAGAAGAGTATCAGGTTAGCCACATTAAACTGCAGAAAGATCTGGAGGAAATAGATCGGCAGATTGACACAGCGGATGACGAACGGAAAGAGTTTGTGTCTAACGTTATAGACAGTTCCGGAGGCGAGAGAGTCGAGCTCGAATTTGCTATAGGCCGAAATCAAAGCGGAATCGTGCGTCTAAAGGATGCGATATCTTCAGCAGAAGATCTGATCCGCAGGATAGAGAGTTCACGGCCTCACTTGCGAAATATGCGGGAAAAGCAGGAGAAGGAGATATCTTCTCTCCAGAGCCGGATAGATGAGGAAGCCGCCGAGATTGCGGAGCTGGAGAAGGCTAAGAAGGATGCGGACGCCGCTCTCAGAAAGATCAATGTGAGGCAGACAAGTCTTCAAACCATTTTGGAGAAGAAGAACACTCAAGCCGAGAATACTCGCAACCGAATTTCAAAATACAACGATAAGTTCAACGAAACCACCCGCCAGATAGAGACAGGCAGGAACAAGAGGACACTTACCGCCGAAAGGCTGCAGATACTTCAAGACAAGTCACGCATATTTTTAGAAACATTAGCGCATCTCGAAGATCAACTGAAGAAGTTCGAAGACTTGGCGCAAATAGAGGTAGAATCCGTCAGGAAGGTAGGCTTGTCACTTACAGGTCTGGCGGATAGAGAAGTCAGGCTCCAAGAAGAGGTAGTCAAGGCACTATCGACGCTGAACAAGGCGAGTGACGCAGTCCTTAGGTATGACGCTCAGAGATCTGTGGCAGAAAAGATAGTTGCTGATGAGCTTGGATTAAGACGGCTGGAGGACCTTGCAAAGACAGGTGCGCTCGACGGGTTCATCGGGAGGATCGATAATCTATTATCATATCCCACTAAGTATGAGCATGCGGTGCTGGCGGCGGGCAGACACTGGATGAAGGCGGCTGTGGTTCGGGATCTTCGCGCTATGTTAAAGACCGTCGAGGTTGCGAAGCGCTTCAAGATAGGTAGGATTACCGTCATACCTCTGTCAGAGGTCTCTAATTCGAAGAGGGTTAGACTACCCCGAGGTGAAGGGCTTATCGGAACTCTAGCCGATGTGATAAGCTGCGATAAGAAGATGGAGGGTATAGTCAACTTCTTATTTGGAGATGTAGTTCTGGCTGATACTTCACGAGCCGGGTACCTAGCGTCTTCGAAGGGGTTCAAGAGCGTCACTCCGTCTGGAGATTTATTTGAGCCGAGGGGTGTAGCGTTCGAAACGGGTTATGTGGCCCAGATGGATGAGATTCTTGAACTTGTGCAGGATAAAGCATCTTTCGCCGCCGTTAAGGCGGCTCTAAAGTCTCTTCAAAGTACTATCTCTAAGAGGAAGTCGGATATCGATCAGCTTCAGTCGGAAGCTAAGAGATTGACAGGTGAGAAGTCCCAGCGTAGTATAGTTTTAGAGAGGGTCAAAGCCGAGACAAGGACAATAACCAGCTTCATAAAGAAGTATAGAATGCTGAAGAAGGAGATAGATGTCCGTGTCAAACGCTACGCTAAAGCTGTTGAGCAGATAGATAACAACATCAGTAGGCTCAGTGCCACTCAAACCACGATCAACACCAAGATAGGCAAGTACAAAGCTAAGCTTGTTGAACTCGCACCTCAGAAAGTTTCTGATGAATTAGAATCTCTTGGAAAGGAGAAGACCATCAAGAATCGGTTTATTGAAGACGTTTCGAATCAGCTGCGAGACATATTTACTCAGCTCACAAAGGATAGGGGCAACCTTGAGCATAATTTGAAACCGAGCTTTTCACGTCTTGAAGAGCAGATAGAAGGGTCTGAAGAAACCCTGAAGGAGAAGACGCAGGTTGTAGAGGAGAGTGCAGAAAGGCTGAAGGATCTTTCAGAGGAACTTGGAAGGCTGAAGAGTGAGGAGAAGGAGACTATAGCGAAGACGAAGAAGTCAAGGCCGATTCTTGAGCGCTATGAAAACCAGCTTAACCGTCTGCGGAGACATCGGGATGGGTTGAAGAAATCTCTGAACAATATAGAGAAGGAGGTGATATCAACCAATAAGCGTATCGAACGGCTCGGTGAGTCGGAGCGAAACCTACTCAGCGAGATTACACTGTTCGGTTTCAGTGAACCTGTCGAGGTTTTTGAAACGGCGGATACCCTCATTGAACAGTTGAATTTAGAGTATGGTCATCTTAAGAATAACGTCAACCTTCTCGCGGTCAGCTCCTATAGGGAAGTATTCTCAGGGTACAAGAACCTCTCTGTAAGACGGAACCAGCTGGAGCTGGAGCGTAACGCGGTGGTCAAGTTCATCGAGGAGGTTGACGCTGAAAAGAAGAGGGTGTTCTTAACAGGTTTCGAGAAGATCGACAGGGAGCTGAGGTCTATATTCTCTAAACTTACGGGGGGATCAGCATGGATGGAGCTCGAGGATCCAGATGATATCTTTTCGAAGGGAACCTTTCTTATGACTCAGTTCCCAGATAAGCTTCCACGCGAGTCGAGCTCAGTGAGTGGGGGTGAGAAGACGGTTTCAGCCTTATCGCTCATCTTGGCTATTCAGTCGGTCTATCCTTCACCCTTCTACCTCTTCGACGAGATCGATGCGCATCTGGATGTAGTCAACTCTGAAAGACTGGCTGATCTGCTTAGGGAAAGAGCTGCATTCGCTCAGATAATTGCTGTAACCTTGAAGGAAACTATGCTGGCGCGTGCTTCTCTTATATATGGTATCTATATTGAGAAGGGTACCTCTAAGATAATTAAGTACAGACCGGGTGTAGAGGTGGTTGCTAGAAGTGGATAATAAGCGGTCAGATCTCTCTAAGCCTCCTTTGAATATACTTGTCAACCCTGACGAGATAAGGCGAAAGAAGCCGTGGGAGGTTGATATCCAAAAGCTCTTGGAGGTATTCGTAAAAATTCTTGAGCAGGAGGAGATACCAGATCTTAGGCTGTGCGGATCAGCCGCCTTATCCTCGGCTTTGATATACCGGTTGAAAGTTGAAAGTCTCTTCCTCTTTGAGAAGCTAAAAGTGAAACGCAGTGTGATCGATAGAACTGATCCTCCTCGCATAATAGATATGCCTTACCGGTACGAGTTCTCCACGACGTCTCTTGACGACCTTGTAGCAGTGCTCGAAGGTATTCTGGATGATTTGTCTGCTGAAATGCCAAAGAAGACTAAGCTCAGTGTAATCGAGGCTGAGCCTGTCCTAGAGGTTGACACCTTCTCCGTCCAGATTCAGAAGGCTCTTAAAGAACTGAAGCGTGATATAGCAAATATTCTTAGACGCAACAAGGAGATACTTTTCAGCGAATATGTGACGGATATGGATATTCTTGGGCGACTAAGAACACTTCTGCTACTCCTATTTGCAGCAAACGACGGGCTTATACAGCTGATACAGCGTGAAGAAGATATATTGATCGTGGGTGCAGTAGTAGATGCCTCTCAGTGAGGAGGAACTGCGTGCTCGGATAGAAGCAGCGTTATATGCAGCAGGTCGACCTTTAGACCTTACTGATCTGGCTAAAGCGGCAGGGATAACTTCGAAACGCAAGACGTTGAGGATTGTGAAGAAGATATTGAAGAGCATGAACGAAAATATGGTGGCGCTGGAGATAGTAGAGCTTCCCGGACAGAAGTTCGCTTTGCAGCTGAAGACCCGTTACACCACCGTGGCGAGAAGGTTTTCGATAAGACCGCTTATGCCGAAGGCGGTTTTGAAGACATTATCACATGTTGTCTATCTCCAACCTGTTTCAAGTAGTAATCTGGCTGCAAGAAGGGGGCCGCAAGCATATGGTCATCTGAAGAAACTTCGTGAACTCGGATTTGTCAAAGCGGAGCGTTCAGGCAGAACCAATATCTACCGAACGACCCACACCTTCTCTGAATACTTCGGAGTAGGCACCGAGCCTGAAACGATAAGGCGTGAACTCAACTCATCGAAAAGTAGAAGAGAACAATTCGGTCTTCAAAAGGTTTAAAATAGGTCACCTCCCGTCGAGGCAGCTGGTAGATCCGGTTTGATCAAATCCCTCAAGAATCTGGCTAAGAAGAAGATGACAGGAGGCAGACGCATCACCTATCGTGGGCGTCGTTCTTTCGAGAAGAATAGGTATGCTACTGAAACGGTACTCGGCGAAGTTGAGCTGGTACAGAGAACTGTTAGAGGTGGAAACTCCAAACGCGGTCTGAGGAAGGTGGACCATGCCAACGTGGTTGACCCATCTACCGGAAAGGTTTCGAAGACCAAGATATTGAAGGTCATCAAGAACCCTGCAAATAGGGACTATGAGCGGCGGGGAGTTATAACAAAAGGCTGCTCGATTGAAACCGAGAAGGGTGTTGCAATAGTGACCTCCAGACCGGGGCAGGACGGAGTGGTCAACGCCAGCCTCTCAAAGTAGTGTAGCAAGAGATGAAAGATTACGATAGGCTCGTAATCTGGGTTGACTACTTCAATTCCAGCCTCAGCCGAGCAGATGGAAGGAGGGTGCCCCTTAACATGGC
>JARPAQ010000187.1 GCA_029460375.1 Nitrososphaerota archaeon
GTATTGGCATTGACCTCATAGGGAGGACAGGATGGACCGTCAAGAACTGTATTGTGTCAAACTTCTATCAAGGCTTTGATCTTTCCGGATCATCTGATGGCGCCCTCGAGAATAATACCGCCATTGACAACGCCCAAAGTGGCTTTCGCCTTTATAGAACATCTGGAAACATGCTTATTGAAAATACTGCTATGAACAGCGGCGCATGGGCTTTCTATATCGAGTCTTCCACGGGAACGATACTTCTGCGCAATACAGCCAGCAATAACACCATTTACGGGTACTACCTCCTGCGATCAGATGGGAACACTCTCATTGGGAACACTGCTGTGAACAATGTAAACAATGCTGGATTCATCCTCATAGATTCCTCACAAAACACTCTGAACGAGAACACAGCGTTAGGAAATCAACAGGGCTTCGCCCTCACGCCAGGTTCTATCGGGAACACCATTTATCATAACAACATTATCGACAACGGAGTTCAAGCATCCGACTCAAACCCTGCAGCTAACGACTGGCATGATCCTGATCTGCTGGAAGGGAACTACTGGTCGGACTATCCCGGCGTGGATGATGGAAGTGGAACAGCAAAGCATGCGATTGCTGGTGATGGTATAGGCGACACGAATATACCTTGGCCAGGCACCGACTTTGACAACCATCCATTTATCACTGAAAGTGGCTGGGGAATTATTCCTATACCTTCTGTTCCTGAGTTAGGAGCGGCCTCTCCGATCATCGCAGCTGCTGCTCTTCTATCCATCACTATAGCAACTGTTATTCTCTCAAAGAAGAAAAGATGGGTGACTTAAAATGGGTGTAATATCATTTAGGAAGAAGTATTTTTCAATTCTCTCGGTGGTGTTACTCATGTTTGCAGCTGCTTGGCCTATTCTTCATGCATCCGTTGTGTGGGCACATTCTGGGGGTGTTCTGGGTCCTGCCTGGACTTCCACTCCGCCGACTATAGACGGAATTATAGATGCTGGAGAGTGGTCGAGTGCTGATACTGAGGCATTCACTATAGCTACATCCTATGCAGGCACCCTTTACGTCATGAACGACGACACCAACGTGTACTTAGCGCTTAGCATAACAGACGATGACTGGGGCACAGACCTTAACACCAGAGATTTTGTTTTGATCTTCTTCGACAATGATCACGATGGTTACGGACCGGAACTTGGAGACGATGCGATTGGTTTTATAACAACTGGAGTGACTTCACCTGACTTAGGGTTTATCTATTTAATAGATCAGTTCTGGAGACCTCAAAGCGGCTTTACGTGGGACGCTCTTTATGATGGAACAGACGATGGAGAAGCCGCAGGAACCTTTAACGGGACATACAATCTCTTCGAGATTTCACATCCTCTAAATGATGTTGATGACGATCACGACTTCAGCCTATTTTTCGGAGACACTGTAGGGTTTAGTATGATTTACGCAGACAATAATGAAATTGTCGGGAGATGGCCAGAATCATCGTCACAATCGGGTTGGAATGACCTCGTTATCGCATCTCCGATTCCAGCTCCTGTCCCTGAGTTCGGAGTAGCATCATCAATCATTGCAGCTGTGGCCCTTTTTTCTTTTACTTTGGCAACTGCTATTCTCTCAAAGAAGAAAACAAGACTCTGATTGAAGGAGTGTTGTGGCGGCCCCCTTGGGCTGGTCAACGTTCTCCTCTCTGGGCGCAGGAGCCACATGCCTGCGTCCCACTGGAATCCTTATTCCGACATTAATACTCGTTTGCCGATTCAAATCCTGCCCTTAGTTCTTTGCATCCGAATCTAATTCTGGGTACAAAAATGTAGCGAATCCTGGCTGGCCCATTATTTAAGTCTAATTCAGGCTTATTTATATAATTTGGACTCATTTTTCGATTTATTTCCAAATTCATACTGCATTCTCTTCTTATTTTAAGAGTTGGTGTGAATTGTTATCTTCTCTAGGGTTACTGACATTAAATGGTTTACGTAGGACTATGAAGGTAGCCTGAAAACCCTTCGAACAAATGTTCCATATATTTTATATATGCTTCGAATACGTCTCTCCCTTTCTGTGTTAATCTGAACATTGTGCGAGGCTTTCTTCTGATAAACTCCTTCTTCACTCCAATATAATCAACTGCTTCCAGTTTCCTTTTGTGTGTGGCGAGGGATCCCCGCTAAAACCTGTTTGCCTTCAAAAAAAGGCGTCCATGCTTTCAACAAATAGAGTGGCTATAATCTTCATTCCTACTGGCTCATGAATTACTTTATAAATTTCTTCAATTAGTATATCTTCTTCTGGTTTGCTATTTGATTTTTGTTCATAGTTTATCAGGCAATTCTTTGGGTAGTTTGAAGAAGTTATATTTTTCAGATAGTGATAACTTGTTGAATGTAAGGGGATATCTCATCGCTTGCCACGATGGTGATGTTTTTTCGGCGCATTCATCGCAACTACGTCGAACAATATATGCCGATAGTTTATCGTCAGGGTTCTAGCAAAGAACCGATCCTTGATGAGCATTTCGTGCAAGTTATACCCATCTTTTTGATATAGATCGAACTTTTCAAATGACAAGCAATCTTCAAGATATGACTCAAGTCTAAGAATATCAGGGTCTACTAAGACCTCTCCTGGTATAGGCTTCTTCTTCCAGGAAAGAAGCAAGTCATTCAATGATTCTCTAGCTGGTTCAAAGTTCTTCCATGCTTCATCAACAAAGCGAGTGAAGATTCCATTTGCAACCAATCTGGAGATGAATGAACCGGTCCTATCCTCTGAGTATCTCTTGAGAAGATGTGCTTTGATATTGAGCTCGTTTGATTTGTCGAATGCATACAAGAATTTTTTAGCAGTGGATTCCTTATCCGTCTTGTAAGCATGGTTTAGCGAATCACCGAATGCGCCGCTAGCCATGAGAAATCTAGCCATATCATAATCGCCTGAAATTAGGGCACTAGAGATCATGTGTGAAAAGTCAAGCTCGTAGGGAATCTCACTCATCAAGAGTCCCTTCCGGGTGATTTCATGGGTTCGGCGGTCGACCGCTCCAATGTCAATTAGCCAGTCCTCCGCAAAGGTAACCTCATGATGATTTACCTTTGACATGAACTCAAGCTCTGAAAGCCAAAGGCTGTACTTTGACATGAGGAGCACCAAATCAAACGGAGTCTCGGTTTCAAGAGCCTTGCGCACCGGTATTGGATTGATTTTCTTTGGGAGAGGGGTATCAGAAATGATGACCGCTCCACCGGGTTTGAAGCGACCGATTCTGCCAATCATTTGTAAGAGAGAGTTATTGTCTATATTCTTGTATTGTAGCGTCTTTCGGCCTAACTTGTCATTGCTGTTAATCACTTCATTAAATATCAATGCGTTATCAACATAGATGTTTACAGAGGAAGCGATAACATTGGTTGCAAAGATCCTAAGATTCTTATCGAGTTCGGCCCTTTGCTGAATCTTGTTGATCTCTGAACCTTCAAGCCCTCCGTGAATGTAGACATCGCTGAAGATACTGGCATACTTCTCAACCAAGCGCCTTGTGGGGAGGAAGACCAGCCATGATTCATCGTGAGATTGCGAGTAAAGATAGCGCGATAGGATGTTGAACATATCATCGAGATCCTTTGCAAGCTCCACCTTGAGCTTGATAGGATACCTACGACCGCTCATTGAATAGAGATTCGAGATTCCCAAGAATGAGAGGAACTCCTCTGGATCGATTGTGGCGCTCATGATTCGAAACAGGTTCCCTGATTTGGCTTCCTTCTTCTTCGCAAGTGATAAACATAATTCGAGCTGGGAAGACATCTGGTGGCTTTCATCAAAGTAGATAGAAGAATCGAAAATTGAGTCCTCGGCAAGCATCCTTAGCAGGACGCCGTCTGTGACTATCTTTATACTGCCACCGACATTGATCTTAGTGTCCTTTGTGATGACTGCCAGCTCATCTTTTATTTCTGGATGAAGCGCTTGGAGCGAATAATATAGAGCATTGCATGAGGCTCTTGAAGGCTCACGCATGATGATTTGCCTTTTCCTGTTGCATAACTCAAACTCGTGAATTGGGGTCACAGTGCTCTTTCCTGTCCCTACATCCCCGATAATTACAAAATGGTCCGAGAAATCTATCGAATCAAGGATTGAGAATATCGGGAGCCTTGGCTTTGCTCCTTTGCCTGCCGTTTCTTGGGCTAGTCGCTCCACTTCTTCTACTGAAGCGGCTGGCTTACGAAAATCACGGTCATCGAGTCCAATGTTAGCCAAAAGAAGATCCCGAGCCCCTTAAGATATCGATTCACCTATTTACGTAATTACCTCCATGTTCCTATAAGGCTTGCTTTGGTGATCTACTCTATATTTCTTAATCCAATAATGAATAAGATAGACGTATTATCCCTAATTAGAAAAAAATTACAATTTAGATAGGTTAATAAGATATTCCAAGTTCAAACCTGACATTCGAATCCGTTTCTAGCACCAATTATGTTGTGGGCAAACCGCCAATACCACTACAGCACATCCTTCTTTTTACATTGCGTAATTCTTTTAGGATATCAGATATTCTTCTACTCTATGAAGATCACGGATGGTGTATACTGGGTAGGTGTTAACGATACCCAAACCAAGCTCTTTGAAGCCTTATGGAGCCTTTCGAGAGGAGTA
This sequence comes from Nitrososphaerota archaeon, assembly GCA_029460375.1. Classification (GTDB taxonomy): domain Archaea; phylum Thermoproteota; class Nitrososphaeria; order Nitrososphaerales; family JACPRH01; genus JARPAQ01. The sequence continues at coordinate 4,666 of JARPAQ010000187.1, forward strand.
AGCTATAACTCCTATCTTGTACTTGGAAGCGAAAAGAATGCGCTAATCGATACTGTGAACGAGGATTTTTCCGAAGAATATATCCGAGGTCTACGCCGTCTGATTGATCTGGAAGACCTAGATTATCTCGTCCTAAATCATGTTGAGCCTGATCATGCTGGCTCGCTTTCCAAGGTTCTTTCTGTTGCAGCTAAGGCTTCTGTGGTCGGTACGGCGAATGGTATCAAGTTTGTAAGGAAGTATCATCGAGTCCTGTTTAATGATATAGTTGTGAAGAACGGGGCTACGATTGATTTGGGTGGAAAGACTTTGAGATTCATCGACACCCCGTGCATCCATTGGCCAGAAACTATGTGCACCTATCTTGCTGAAGATGGTATAATGTTCTCAGGTGATCTATTCGGCTCATTTGGCGCCATCGGAGATCAGATATTTGACGACAGGTTTGACGAAGTCTTTAAGAATGAGGCTAAACGATATTTTGCAGCCGTCCTCTCTCCGTATGCAGCGTCTGTCAATAGAGCCATCAAGAAGTTTGATACGTCAGACATGCCCATCCGAGTGATCGCGCCAGCTCATGGATTGATCTACAAGGAGAATCCTTCAATAATTAAGAATCTATATGCAGAGTTGAGCTCAGGCAGGTTTGAAGAGAAGGTTGTAATTGTATATGGTTCGATGTATGGAAATACAGAGACTCTGGCAGAGGCGGTGGCTCAAGGTGTGAGGGATCGGGGTGTAAGAGGCGTCATCTTCAACATCACTCAAAGTGAGCCGAGTGAAGTCTTGTCCGAGATATGGCAAGCCCCTGCCGTAGCGGTTGGTAGCCCTATATACGACAGCTTCATATTTCCACCAGTAACGAACCTTCTCGAATTGATCAAGTTGAAAAGAATCAAGCAGCGAGTATTCGGTCTCTTCGGGAACTACACATGGAGTGCAGCCGCTTTCAAACAGCTGCAGAGAAGCATACAAGGCCTAGGTTCCGAAATTGTTGGAACGTTTGTTAAAGCACAGGGTTCGCCTGTCCCGAGTAACATTCAGGAAGCTGAAGATCTCGGCAATATCTTGGCAGATGCTGCCATTCAAAAGGTTAAGGAAACTTCCGGCTCCACCCCCTAATTTGCCTAAGATCGGTGGCGATTCATGGCATGAGAAGATTATTGATGAAATGACGTGGAATATGCCTAATAAAAAACTATGGGGTCTATATGAAGAAAAGATGGCGAATGTTCAAGACGAATTGTATAAGCTTTATTCAGATAGGTTAAAGCGCATTTCGAGGAGTTTAAGTTTTCGCCTATAGCGCTTAACAAGTTGATGTTTATGGTATTCACTTAATTATTTAATTGCAAACTGGTCGGCCCACCATAAGGCACATCTCTCATTCAGTATTTTGACCCGCATTTGCTGATTCAAACCCTACTTTCGAACTGATCTCTCAGTAGACTCTAGCAATGAAACCGATTTCGGCTCTAATCATAGCTGGCCCAATCTCTTACAATACACGTATCTCAATTTCTCAGCATTAAATAGGGTTAGACATATACGATAGGTTTATGCGAATGGGTGTTTGGCAGTATCTTTCTTCTCAAGCACTTGGCTTACGGTCGGCTGTTTTGCAAAGGCTCGTTCGATGGCTAGTTTAGTTGCCTCGTAGTTATAGTCGTAGATCTTTTTCTTGTCACTTGCATCCCATTCGATAAAGACTGAAACGATTATCAGAAGATCCTCTGCCTTCTCCGGGGGTATTCTGCCTTGCGCTACGCTGTCCATCACAGCCTTGGCTATGGCGGCTTGGGCTGGCCCGAACATAAGAAGGGCTTGTTCAGCATTTTTGATCGTGACCTTGTTTATCATCAGAGTTGATGGTTTTGCTGGAAGATTAGGTTCCAGAACGGCCAGTAGCGGTGTATGCCCCGCCCTAGGTGTTGCTAACGACGTCATGAATGCTTCTTCTACAGGTCCACCCTTCTCTCCAATCACCAAATCTATGTGCGCAACCTCCTTGCCTTCCCCAACCAATGCTTCACCAATAAGACTCACCATAATCAGATCATAATCCAAAAGTCAGTGGGCATATATATCCCTTCCGTGAGCACTAGGTTATCACGCCATTATTATAATCAATAACATTTGAATCTGTTTCTAGCACCGAAAATGTAGTGGGCCCATATGTAATTTATACGTCGCCTTTTTCCTTTATCTTTTTGTCTTCGTAAGGTGAGACTATTCGTCTATAGTACTCTTGCTTAACTGACTCCAATACCCCGATAGCCCGATTATAGCTGTAGTAACCTGGCTCGTAAAGGCCCCTCAGAATCCTTGTGATAACGTAGTTGAGTTCTCCATCAACATTCTCTTCTGGAACTTTTCTCA